>CAYYHN010000090.1:0-10093 GCA_964471245.1 uncultured Rhodothermaceae bacterium
CCACGAGCGTCATGCCCAACACGATCCAGCGCGTCACGCCTTCGAGGCCGAGCACGGTCTCAAGGCCGCTTGCCGCACCCGCGAGGTTGCCTGCCTCAAACGACGCACACCCGATCCAAAGGCCTAGGATGACAAGCGTAAAGATGACCGCACGTGCGCCTTGGCTGGTAGTGGCGTCGCGCATCGCCTCGCCGAGGCCTTTGCCCGCGAGGATGCCTGTCCCGGCTGTGAACGACTGCAACACAAACACGCTCGCTGTGGCAAACAGCAGCACCCAGCCGAGCCCGTAGCCAAAGTTCGCCCCCGCTGAGGCACACGTCAGCACCGTACCTGGTCCAACGAATGCCGCCACAACGAGCGACGAAGTGCCCCATTTCATAGCAAGCTTCGTGGTTGGTGATGCAGACGCAATTGTGCCCTGCAATCGCTTTTCGATGTGCAAGACTGCGCCAATCTACAATCCACGAACCGCCATCCACAAGCAATCTATGCAGGCGTTGGTTGGGCTTGGCCAAACAGCTTGGCATCCAGACTGTAGCGGCCTGCGCCGAGGAAATAAAGGGCCAGAAAAACAATGCCCATCTCCAATGGCCACGCAAACCGTTCGGCCTCAATGATGTGGCTCCACATGGCACCGAGCATCGTCAGAAATAACAGCAGCGACACTGGCCGTGTGAGGAGCCCCACGATGAGCAGCAGGCCGCCGAGAAACTCAATGACGGTAGCAACGAAGCCAAAAAAAACCGGCAACGGCAACCCGACGGCCTCACCGAGTGCCTGCCAAGTCTCGGCACCTCCGGTGATCTTGGGCCATCCGTGAAAGAGGACGAACGAGAGACCCAGCCCGACACGAGCGATGAGGAGGCCAATATCTTTGGTTTGTTCAGAAGGTGCTTTGAGCATGATATGACGCACTTCGTGCGAGTGTTTGGTGCTTGGTACGCTCACTGCGTTCGCTTCTTGGTGCTTAGGGACATGGTTTGTACGTGGCAACCACCAAGTACCAAAGCCGCGAAACGGCGTACCAAGCACCAAGTACCGCTGAGTGAAGCAGAGCTAAAACGTCCCCGTTCGCGCTAGCAGTTCCGTTTCGTTGCGCTTGGCGTCGAACTGGGCGGCGAGCAGGCGGCTGCGCGCTTGGATCAGGGTTTCCTGCGTCTCGCGCAACTCGACCGACGTGATCGTGCCGAGGCGAAAGCGCTCCAATGCGAGGTCGACGTTCTGGCGGGCAAAGGTCAGGTTTTCAGCTTCGAGCGCGATGAGGGCGAGGTCGTTTTGAAAGGTGGCAAACAGCGAGGCCAGCTCGGTGGCAAGCAGGGTGCGGATGTTTTCCTGCGCAAGTTCGGCGTTGCGAATACGGACGGCGGCGTTCTCGGCGCGGCGGCGGCGGTCAAAGCCATCGAACACGGTCCACGCGAGCGAAGCGCCGTAGTCGAAGGCGTAGCTGCGGTTGCTTTCGAGGAAGCCCGCCCCGGCTTCAAGATTCGCATAGCTGTAGCCAAGGTTCAGGTTGACCGTCGGGAAGCGCTCGGCGTCGATTTCCTTGCGTTCAAACTCGGCGATGGTGATGTCTTGCGCGGCGACTTGCAGGGCGCGGTTGCCATCAAGGGCTTGTGCTTCAAGGGCTGCAAGCGTTAAAGCACGGTCAAGCAGGATGGTGTCGGCAGCGACAAAGTCCGTGCTGGGTGGACGGGCGAGCAGTTGGTTGAACGTCGCTTTGGCGGTACGGAGGGCGTTCTGTTGCCGCAGCAGCGCGGCGCGGTCGGCGTTGCGGTCGGCGCGGGCTTGGCGCACCTCAAACTCCGACGCCGAGCCCAGATCGAGCCGCGCCTCGGCGATGCGCAACCGCTCGTCAGAGATCGCAACGGCTTCCTCGAACACGCGCACCTGCTGCTGCTGCTGCACAATGCTGAAGTAGGCAATGGTCACGTCGGCACGGAGTCCCTCGGCCGTACGGTCGACTTCGAGCGCGGCTTGCGCCGCCTCCAGCGTCAGCCGGTCGTACGTGGCATAGACGCCGAGGCCATCGAACACCGTCCAGCCCACCGAGCCACCTAACCCTTGCCGCACCGTCAGCGCACCCGTCCGCTCTTGGCTATCACCGCTGGCGAAGACCTGCTTCGTGTTCGCCACGGTCCGGTCGTAGTTGCCACTGACTGACACCCGCGGCAGCAACCCGGCGTTGCCCCACGTCACGTTGTTCGCTGCAATCTCAGCGCTGTTCCGCGCCTGCTGTAGCACATAGTTTTGTGCCTCTGCTGTCGCCAACGCCTCCTCCAGCGTCAGCGCCGACTGCGCAAAGGCAGGCGCAGCGGCTAGGAGTAGGCTGATGAGTAGGATGAAACGAATCATTGGGTTTGAGGCTGTTGGCTAATAGCTGTTGGGTTGTATGGCATGGAGCACGGCGCGTGGGGCATAGGGCAAGGGGCAAAACGCGACATCGCGAGCCCTGAACGGGCGTGGCAATCTCCTGCTAAGGGCAACAAAGGTGCTGGTAGAAGGAGATCACCACGTCGCTTCGCTCCTCGTGATGACGTGCTATTCGTTTGGCGGCGCATCCTCTCACCCTTTCCCATCTGCTAGCAATGCGAGCCCCCACCCTCGCCCGCAAGGCGACCCCACCCACGAGGCGAAGCCGAGTCCCCATCCGCGAGCAAAGCGAGCCCTACGCTGGCACCAACGCATCCTCTACCAATTCCTCGATGGGCGGCAGCGGGCCGCTATCATTCTTGTTGCTGATAAAGGTGTACATGGCGGGGATGACGAAGAGCGTGAGCAGCGTCCCAATCAGCAGGCCACCGATGACGGCGATGCCCATGGGGATACGGCTCTGCGCGCCTGCGCCGAGGGCGAGGGCGATGGGCAGGATGCCGAGCGAAGTTGAGAGCGTCGTCATTAGGATTGGGCGGAAGCGGGCGACGGCGGCTTCATAGACCGCGTCCCGCACCGACAGCCCAGCGGCCTTGCGCTGGTTCGCAAACTCGACGATCAGGATGCCGTTCTTGGTAACGAGCCCTATCAACATGATCATTCCAATCTGGCTGAAGATGTTGATCGTCTGGTTGAAGTACCACAGCGAGATCAGCGCCCCGCTGAGGGCGAGGGGCACCGTCAGCATGATTGTGAACGGGTCGCGGAAGCTCTCGAACTGGGCGGCGAGGACGAGGTAGATGAGCAGCAGCGCCAGCAAGAAGACGAAGGCGAGGCTGTCGGCACTCTCAGCGAAGTCGCGCGAGGTGCCGGTGAGGGCCGTCGTAAACGAATCGTCGAGGACCTGCCCGGCCACGCGGTCCATCGCGGCGATGCCGTCGCCGAGGGTCATGCCCGGCAGCAGCGCCGCCGAGACGGTCGCTGAGACGTAGCGGTCGAACCGGAAGAGTTGCGGTGGGCTGCTTTCCTCTTCGATCCGCACGAGGTTGTCGAGTTGGACGGGTTGCCCGGCAGCGTTGCGCACGAAAATCGACTTCAGGTCGAGCGTCTCGTCGCGGTCCTCGCGTTCGACCTGAGCAATTACTTGGTATTGCTTGCCATCCATGATGTAGAAGCCGATTCGCTGCGCGCTCAGCGCCAGTTGCAGCGTCTGCGCGATGTCGAGCGCCGAGACACCGAGGTCACGCGCCCGGTTGCGATCAATCGTGATGCGCAATTCCGGCTTGTTGAACTTCAGGTTGGCATCAACGAACGCGAAGGTGCCTTCACCGCGGGCGGTTTCGAGAAATTGCGGCAGTACCTCCTTCAGCCGATCGAAGTTGGGCGCTTGGATCACGTATTGTACCGGCAGGCCGCCACCGCGCCGCGTGCTGATCGTCTCCTGCTCCGACACAAACGTCCGCGCTTCGGTCAGTTGCCCAACGTTGCGGCTCATCGCCCCGGCAATCTGCGCCTGCGTGCGTTCGCGGGTGGCGGGGTCGGAGAGGATAATGAAGCCGAAGCCCGAGTTGACGGACGAGGTGGCGCTGAAGCCCGGCGAGGTGACCGTGATAAGCGCATCACTTTCCGGCACCTCGGCATCGACGAGCCCGATCAGTTGGTCCATGAATGCGTCCATGTATTCGTACGTTGCGCCCTCGGGTGCACTGGCGAACATTCGGATCCGGCTGCGGTCTTCCTTCGGCGCAATCTCCTGCGGCAACGACGTGCCAATCATGTAGCTCAGTCCGAGGCAGATAGCGATGATGCCGAGCGCCATCCAGCGCCAGTTTAGGAAGCCCTCCAGCATATCGCGGTACCAGTTGGTCATTCCGCGGAAGAACGGCTCCGTCGCGTTGTAGAACACGTTGTGCGTCTCGCGCTTCTTCAGCAGCTTCGTGCTCAGCATCGGTGTGAGCGTGAGAGCGACAAACGACGAGATGACGACTGCGCCACCGAGCACGACGCCAAATTCTCGGAACAGTCGCCCGGTCAGGCCGCCAAGGAACAGGATCGGTAGAAAGACGCAGACGAGCGCCAGTGTCGTAGCGATGACGGCGAAGAAAATCTCCTTCGTGCCGAGAATGCCCGCCTGAATCGGGTCCATACCCTGTTCAATCTTCGCGTAGATGTTCTCCAACACCACAATCGCATCGTCGACCACGAGCCCGATGCCGAGCACCAGCCCGAGCAGCGTCAGCACGTTGATCGAGAAGCCGGCGAGGTACATGATGAAGAACGACCCGATGAGCGACACCGGGATGACGAGCACCGGAATGATCGTCGTGCGCCAGTCACGCAGGAACAGGAAGATGATCAGGATGACGAGGATGAACGCGATCCCCACCGTCTGCTGGACCTCGCTGATCGACTGCTTGATGAAGTTCGTCACATCGAACCCGATGCCCAGTTCAATGTCGGCAGGCAGGTCGCGCTGGATCTGGTCGACGCGGCGGTAAAACTCGTCGGTGATGGCGATGTAGTTGGCCCCTGGCTGCGGCTGGAGCACCACGCCAACCATTGGGATGCCGTCACGTTTGAGGACCGTCCGCAGGTTGGCGGGGCCGAGCTCGGCGCGCCCGATGTCCTGTAGCCGCACCACGCGTCCGGCTTCTTCTTTGATAATGAGCTCATTGAACGCTTGCGGCGATTCGAGGCGGCTCAACGTTCGCACGGTCAGTTCCACGTCGGTCCCCTCGATGCGCCCTGATGGCAGTTCGACGTTTTCGCGCTGGAGGGCATTGCGCACGTCGAGCGGCGAGAGCTGGTAGGCAGCCAGCCGCGCCGGATCGAGCCAGATGCGCATGGCGTACTCCTTCGAGCCCCAGATCTGCACCGAACTCACGCCCGGAATCGTCTGCAAGCGCTCCTTAAACACCTCGTCGGCGAAGCGCGTCAGTTCCAGCAGGTTGCGTTCATCGCTCTTGATGTTGAGGAAGACGATGGGCTGTGCGTCGGCGTCGGCCTTCGAGACGGTCGGCGGGTCCACGTCGGGTGGCAACCGCCTAGAAGCTTGGGAGACGCGGTCGCGCACATCGTTGGCGGCCTGTTCCAAGTCCGTGTCGAGCGTAAACTCGACCGTCACCGTGCTACGTCCCTCACGGCTCACCGAGGTCAGCGTACGGATGCCCGCCACGCCGTTGACGGCCTCCTCAATCGGCTCCGTAATCTGCGACTCGATCACGTCGGCATTGGCGCCCGAGTAGTTGGTCGAGACCGTGATGATCGGCGGATCTACGGCTGGGTACTCGCGCACGCCGAGGTACGAGAACCCGATGATGCCAAACAGCACCACCGCCGTGGACATCACCACGGCCAGCACCGGCCGGCGAATGCTTAATGCGTAAAGGGTCATGGTTTTATGGGCTGTTGGCCGTTAGCCATTGGGTTTTTATAGCATGGCGCTTGGGGGCGCTGGTTGGCGACCTGCTCAAGTCGTCTCATCCTGACGACCAACGGGAGGAAGGATCCCCAACGTTGTTTTCTGTCAGCAACCTATGAGATTCCTCACATGTGTTTGGGATGACACGACTATAGGCTTCTAGCATGTCCCAACATCTTTCATTCCTCGTCTCTTCCTCTCCTCCATTCGCGAGCGTAGCGAGCCTCTCTTTCTCCCTTTCTCGCCCGCAGGGCGACCCCATCCGCGAGCAACGCGAGCCCTAAAGCCCTCCTTCCCGCTCCGCGCGTGGTGCCACATCGAGGCCGGGGCGAAGCTGTTGGATGCCGGAGGTGATGACGGTGTCGCCGGGGGCGATGCCGGTAGTCACCTGCACGCGGTCGTCAAGGCGGATGCCGGTCTCGACAGGGCGCGGCATCGCTTTGCCGTTCTGCAAGAGGTAGAGTCGCTTGCCGCCCAGTTCGGGGATGATGGCGATCGTAGGCACAGCGAGTGCATCGGTAATCTCTTCGAAGACCAGTTCGATGTTTGCGAAGGCGCCAGGCAACAGCCGTCCGTCGGTGTTCGATGAACGAGCGCGGACGCGGAGGGTGCGGGTGCCGGCTTCGATGCGTGGCTCGAAGGCATAGATGCGGCCGGAAAAGGTGCCGTCTTGTCCCTCGACTACATAATAGATGGTGTCGCCCACTTGGAGGCGGTTGGCATAGCGCTCTGGGATAGAAAACTCAACCCGAACCGACCCAAGGTCTTGCAGCGTTGCGATCTCGGTGCTGGTGTTGACGAAGCTGCCCACGCTCACATTGCGCAGCCCGATGACACCCGAAAAGGGCGCGCGCAGTTCGGTCTTGGCGATCTGTGCCTCCGTCAGTGCCGTCGCGGCCCGGAGCACATTCACTTCGTTCAGCGTCGCATCATATTCCTCGCGACTGATGCCGCCTTTGTCGAGCAAGGCTTTCTGGCGGGCCTCGCGGTCTTCGGCCAGCCGCTGGCGGTATTGGGCCTGCACCAACTGCGCCTGCAACTCCGCATCGTTGATCTTGACGAGCAAGTCGCCTTCTGCTACACGCCGGCCCTCTTGGAATGCGATCTCAGTGATCTTGCCAGCTGCTTCGGTTTGTAAGGCGACGGCTTCATTCGCCAGCACCGAGCCCGCCACCAAAATACGGTCGCGGATGGTTTCAGGCTGCACGACGTATGTACTCACCGAGAGCGCACGATTCCCCGCAAACGCGGGTGCTGCTGCACTCGCTTCGCCGTCGTCCGAGCGTAGCTTGGGCCATGCCAGCAACGCGATGATCAAGACCAAGATGCCTACCGTAAGCAGGCGCCGGGACGTTTTACTCATAATTGTATCTAAACAAATCCCATAAAAAAGCGCCTAGGAAAAGTTGTTTGAACGGATTAGTTCCCGAACTACAAACACTTAAAACATGAACGGCATATCGGTAGCATGAACAGCGATCTTGATTATGCGAACAACAATAGTAATATGCCTTTCCCGTCACACTATCTGAGCAGTCAGTATCAAGGCGCTCGAATGCCATCAACCATCTCGAGCGTCGCTATAGATTACGTCACGTGCACGTTGTTGCAGTGGTTTAATAATGCATATGCGTGTATTTAGATTTCGTGAACCCGAAATGTATCTGTAACTATTGGGGCAAAAACACACTATGACATTATCGTCAAAATAAAACAACACACTACGTTAAGAATTTCGACCTATATAGGTGATTCCGATGATATCGTGAGCGATAGCGTTTCTGCTTGGTAAATCGTGTTTCCGAGCCTAAGGCTTCTGTTTAACATGCGTTGAGCAGGTTACGCGAGCGTCTAACCTAACGAATGACTCGCATTCGTTTCGGGCGCGCAGTATACTAACGTCGTTGCCCATAAAAGAAGCACGGCAGGCTTGTCGCCACTACGATCATCATCTTGCAATTCTGTCACCTATGAGCGAAGTCCTCTCTGTCGCGTTCTCGGGCGCGGTGTTGCCCGTCACGATTCTGTTGCTCGTCACGCTCGTCTATTGGGCACTCGTCATCGTCGGCCTATTCGACCTTGATGCGTTCGACGTAGACCTCGACGTGGACGCTGATGTCGACGTGGATGTGGATTTAGACCTCGACGTGGATGGCGTAGAGATTGACGCCGATGCGGATGTAGATGCCGACGTGGACGGGAGTCACCTGAGTGGCTTTCAGCGGGCGCTGGCGTTTTTCAACCTTGGCACCGTGCCCTTTATGATCGTCTTCAGCATCTTCGTCTTTGTGCTATGGTTTGGGATGATGTTTGGCGTCAACTATGTCGCTGCGCCTACGCTCCTGATTACGCTGGTGTCCACCCTTTTTGCACTGCTCTGCGCTAAAGTGTTTACCATCCCGATGCGTAGCCTGTTTGCCCGGCTCGAAGTCAACGAACGCGTTCAGATCATTGGGGCCGCATGCGAACTCCTCAGCCGCGCCGACCACGACCGCCTCGGCCAAGCCGAGATCCGCACCAGTGGCGCGCCCGTCATCCTCTACGTAAAGGCCGCGGACGAAGGCAGTGCCCTCCAGCGCGGCGACGAAGCGATCGTGGTATCGAAGAGCGACGACGGCAGCTATTATTACGTCGTGCCGACGTGAGAACGGCTCGGCTGCGCCTCTTGAGAAAGGGAGATGTTCGCTCGCGCTCGCAAGTGGATGGATAAAACAAGGAATCAATGAAACGAGGAGACGAAGAATGGGATTGCAATGAAGCTACAACGACCAAACCCTGTCATCCCGAACGCATGTGAGGAAAGGAGTGAAACGACTAAGCCTTAGCTAATCCCTGTCGCTGAAACATGCTGGGGCGCTGGGAACCCTTCCCCCCGTTGGTCATCGGGATGACCTCTAACGAGGTCATCGCCATGCTGAACCACCCCACGCTCCATGCCCCTCGCCAACAGCGAGACTTAGCCGAGCGTACGAATTACAAACCACAAAATCCGAACCTAAAACCGCTGCATATTTATGGATCCTTTTGCATTAAACATGACCTACGTCGCGGTCGGCTTGCTGGTGTTGCTGGCGATCGGCATCCCAGCGATGATTGCGCGCTTCTACAAGAAAGTCGAGCCCGGGCAGGCGCTCGTGCGAACAGGGGCGGGCAAGCCAAGGGTTTCTTTTGGGGGCACGATGGTAGTCCCTGTCTTACACCGCCTTGAGATCATGGATATCTCGGTGAAACGCATTGAAATTGACCGCAGTGGCACCAATGGGCTCATCTGCCAAGACAATATGCGGGCTGATATCAAAGTGGCTTTCTTTGTACGGGTCAACAACACACCTGAAGATGTGATGCATGTTGCAGCATCTATCGGGTGCGCGCGCGCCTCACAAACAAGTGCACTGGTTGAACTGTTCGACGCCAAGTTTTCGGAAGCCCTAAAGTCCGTAGGCAAGAAGTACAACTTTGTAGACCTCTACAATTCGCGGAAAGAGTTCAAGTTGGCTATCGTCGAAGAAATAGGCCGAGACCTCAATGGCTATCAACTCGAAGATGTAGCTATCGACTATTTAGAGCAGACAGCGCTAAACTATTTGGACCCTAGTAATATCCTTGATTCGGAGGGTATCAAAAAGATTACGGAGTTGACATCTCGCCAGAGAATCCTTTCTAATGAGATCGACCGAGATCGGGAGAAGACGATCAAGAAGCAGGATGTGGAGGCGCGCGAAGCCATCTTGTCGCTGGAGCGGCAGTTGGCCGAGAAGGAGGCGACGCAGCAGCGCGAGATCGCGTCGATTCAGGCGCGTGAAGATGCGGAGACGCAGCGGATCCAATATGAGGAGTTGCTAAAGGCTGAACAGGCACGCATCCGGCAAGAAGAAGAGGTGGCGATTGCTGAGGAGAACAAAGCACGGCAGGTGCTTGTGGCACAGCGCAGTAAGGAGCGCACCGACGCTATCGAACTGGAGCGCGTCGAGAAGGACCGCGGCCTCGAAGCCATCGAGCGTGAGCGCGTGGTTCAGTTGGCGAGTATTGCCAAGGAGAAAGCCGTCGAGGAGGAAAAGAAGAACATCCAAGAGGTGATCCGCGAACGTGTGACGGTTGAGAAAGCCGTGGTGGTCGAGGAAGAGAAGATCAAGGACACACGGGCGCTGGCCGAGGCAGAACGGACGAAGCAGGTCGCATTGACGCTGGCGCAGCAGGAGGCCGAAGAGGAGAAGCTGAAGATGATCCTTGCTGCCGAGGCCGAGAAGATGGCCGCGCAGGAGCAGGCCGCGCAGCGCCTCCTTGAGGCCGAAGCCGAAGAGG
>CAYYHN010000091.1:0-5676 GCA_964471245.1 uncultured Rhodothermaceae bacterium
GCCATGGAGCAGATCGCCAACAACGCCCCGGATCAAGTCATGCTCGGCGACCTGACTGCCCAACTCCCAATGCTAGAAGGCCGCTTTGAAAGCCACCAAGCCTACGCCGAGCAACCCATCGATGCGATCTTCACCGCCGACGAACTCGCCGACGCCACCGTGCGCACAGCCTACACCTTGGCAACATCATATATCGAAAACCTCGGCGATGGGTCATTCGCTGTGCACCCCCTACCACGCGAAGCCCAGCGTGCTCCCGTCTACAGTTTCCACACCGCCGACGTTAACAGCAACGGGCACACGGATGTCGTACTCGGCGGCAACTTCTTTGCAGCTCGCCCACAACTTGGCAGCATGCTCGCCAGCTACGGCCTGCTCCTCACCGGCAATGGAAGCGGGGCCTTTGCCCCTGTATCCGGGCAGGAAAGTGGTTTGCGCCTCATGGGGCAAGTCCGCGATATGCAGATGGTGCGCACGCGCCAAGGAACGCGCCTCATCATCGCCAAAAACAACGGTCCGGTACAGGTGATCCAGCATTAACGTATGCGAACTCTTGGCAACACCTAGCGTAAGGAATACACGACATTACCAAACAAGGCTCGCGCATGGACACAATGAAACCACTGCCTCGTAAGGCATTACCTGAGCAAGTACAAGTGTTGGCCACGCTGCAGGGACTTGACTTGCCTGCAGAGGAGTGGAAGAAGATTAGTAGCATGATTACTCGTTATTTAGCAGAACGAGCCATGGATGCGATGGATGAGGCGACAAAAGATTGGTCTGATGAGGATTTTGAGCGGGTGTTACACGAGCATTACCGTACGCCTTATCCAGCTAAGTAATGTCGCTCTCCATTGTATTGGATACGAACGTCTTCTTGGTGGCATTTTCGCGGCGCTCCAAGTACAACTGGATACTGCAAGCACTCCTCAATGAACAGTATCAACTCTGTCTGACCACGGACATCGCGTTCGAGTATCTTGAGGTCGTGCTACGTCATGGTGGAAGACAGGCTGCTCACCAAGTTGCCCTTTTTCTAGAGCGCACAGAGCAAGTAGTTTGGGTGCATAAATACTATGCGTGGCGCTTGATTGAAGCCGACCTCGACGACAACAAGTTCGTCGACTGCGCGGTTGCGGTGAATGCCGACTACTTAGTGACGGAGGACCAGCACTTCAACGTGCTGCAAGACATTCCCTTTCCAACCGTTCGTGTGTTGGATATAGCAGGGTTCCAACGCGTACTGGAAGAATACGGCACTTCCTCAGAGCACCAATTATGAGCGTTGCTTGTTGGCGAGCGGCTTGTTCTGATACGTCACGGTTTCTTCGTCGAGGATGGTGATGGTTTGCTCGTAGAGCGCACGCGCGCGTTCGTGGCTGTCGGCGATGCAGAGGACACCGAGTTTGCCGAATTCTGAGAGCGCGCCGATCAGGTGGAAGACGACGCCTTGCTGTGTGGCCGCGTGGAAGTGCAGGCGATGGTCTACAGCAATGTCAATAAGGTCGCTCGGAAGGAGGCCTTTGTACTGAGCGCTGCGCAGGTTGTCCGATGCGTAGTAGAAGCGCTCTTGTCCGGTTGGCGTGTAGTATTTGGCCGTCTCGGCCTCATAGGTGCCATCCGTCAAGAATTGCAGCATCAGGTACGGATGTGTGGTGCCACCTTTGCGCAGATTGATCTCGATCGCGTAGTGCTACCACGTACCATCCTCTTGAGGAACAGAAATATAATCGACGCCAAAGCGGCCGAGGGCACCGTAGTCGCGTAGGGTGTGGGCAATACGTAGACTGCTATCTTGGATTTCGCCCGCATAGATCGGGTCGGCAGGGAACGAGCAGCCTAAGAAGATCTGGCCAGACGGCCCGCCAAGGACTTGGTCGTGTGTGGAGATTAGTTGTGTGTCGCCAAGCGGGTCGATGCGGCATTGCACCGAGGGCGACCGCTTGTTCTTACCTTCCACGAACGCCTCGGTGATGCCACCCATCTCGATATACTTTGCCGCATAGCGATCGAACGTCATGTCTTTGGCTTCGAAGCGAAGACGGTCACGCAATTGTGTGCGGATCGCACGCTTGCTTGTGCCGAGTGCCTCGTTATACACGAACATGGCATTGCCTTCGCCAGAGAACCCTTCGTCGAGCTTGACGACTGCACGGCGCAAATCCGGATTGCGCGTCTTGAGTGCGGCGAGCGCTTCGGCAACGTCATCCATGTCGCGCAAATGCTCGAAGCCGTCGGGAATGAGCACATCGGCTTCTTTAAAGATAGAACGGCTGCCCGTTTTCGTGCCGAGATGGTTGTACTCGGGGTCGTTGGCGTACAGCGGTATGCCTAACCGAACAGCCAAAGTGCGTTCCAACTCGGTGGCATTAAAGCACGTCAGGTGGGCCGTTTGCACATTGGGCACGGCTTTGAGGATGCGCCGGATGAGCCTCGGCCGTTCCAAAATCTTCTGCGTGAGCGGAATATCCGTGCCGTCAAAGCAACTGAGCATCGTGAGGCGCCGCCGTGCATGTGAGGCGGGAATGCCCGGGAGCAGGTGCAGGTAGTAATCGACGACTTTGGGCGCAATAGGTTGGCTGGTGACGTAGATGAGGTGCGTCCGCGGCAGTTGGAGCAGCATCAGCATGAACAGCATGCGTTCCTCGTAGTGGTACGCGCCCTCGACTTTGGCCAGCACCTCAGGGTCCATTGTTAGGCTTGGCACCACGACCACGCTGCGTGAGGCACGTGGATCGGGAAAGATGGACGCGAAGAGTTCGGGCAAGCGGGCCTGCAAGTGCTGAAAGCGCTGGATCTCTTCCTGCGAGCCGGGCTGTAGCGCGGCTTGGGTTTGGGGTGCAGCCGCTGGCATGAGCGGAGCGTAGACAAAGTCACCTTGCATGGGATGGCCTCAAATGGGGGCAAGTCAAGCAAGCTCACAATGCCTAATAGCGGCCCTTTTCGCAAGGGGGGAGGTAAGTACCCTAGTTGGCAGGGAAATCCTTACGTCCCTGTCAGAAGTCGGAGACGGAAATAGCGTAGCGACTTATGCATCGTTGAGTACAGCCCTTCCATATGCTTCCTTCAGTAGCCCTTGGAAGTGATAGACGCCTGCCTCGCACTCAACGGAAAAGCGCCCGCGATCGTAGGCACGCGACTGAAGGCCGCGTTGGACGTGTTCGCAGATGTCGATGTCTTCCTGCTGCACCTTGTCGCTAAACGCGAGGTCATCGGCGATGCGTTGCTGGGCTTCGGGGCTAGTGGTATCGGCGAAGTAGTAGTCGAACAGCACGCGGCAGCGGTTGGGGGCGAGCGGAAGCACGAGGTTCATTTGGAGGCGGCCCGGCAGGATGTTGAGCATCATGTTCGGGAAGACGAAGTAGTAGAACGCTTGGTCGTCGTTGCCCGTGCTGCCGTACGGGCCATTGTCGCTGGCTTGGATGGGGCTGTGCTGGAGTGAGTAGTAGCGGAACGTTTCAGTCTGGTAAGCACGGTAGTCGAGCACGTTGCACAATTCAGGATGCACCAGCGGCAGGTGGTACCCTTCGAGGTAGTTATCGACGTACACCTTCCAGTTGCACGCAACATCGTAGGTGATGCGCTCATAAAATGGAAGGCCGTCAAGCCGGATGGGTGCGATACGGTTGGCAATGCCGTCTAGGAGCGTAGCCAGCGAAGGGTCAGGCGCGTCGCCGAGGTGGACGAACAGCAGGCCTTGCCATGTGGCGAGGCGAATGGGCACGAGGCCGTAGTCGCGCTTGTCGAAGAGTTCGGTGCGGTCGAAGCGGGGAACGCCGCGCAGGCTACCGTCGAGGCGGTACGTCCAGCCGTGGTACTGGCATTGGAGCATCCGCGCGGTGCCACACCTCTCGGTGACTAGCGGTCCACCACGGTGGCGGCAGACGTTGTAGAACGCCCGCACATCGCCCTCGGCTGTACGGATGACTACCACCGGGTTGTCGGCGATGGTTGCCGAGAGGTAGTCGCCGGGCTCGGCGAGCTGGCTGACATGGCCTACGTATTGCCACGCGTCAGCAAAGAGCGTGTCACGATCAAAGCCGTGAAAATACGGGTCCGTGTACCAGCTTGACGGAATGGTCTCGGCGCGTGCCAAGGGCGCGACGGTCAGCACCTCGGGCGTCAGATCAGGGTGCGGTGTCCTCACGAGCCAGCGGCCTGTGTAATTAGCGTGGTGACACAATCAACCGTGCGCGAGTCGGAGGCGACGGCTTGGCCATTGATCACGACAGTAGGCACCGAACTGATACCAGACGCCGAAATCTTGTCGTTCTTCGACTGCATCGTTGGGACGTACGTGTTGTTGTTGATGCGTGTCACTAGCGCGTCACCGTCCATGCCGAGTTCATCGGCGGCGGTTTTCAGGAGGGCATTCAGTTTGGTTTGTTCCTGTTGGAACGTGGCGCGGGCAGCCTCCACATCGCCGCCGTTTTGCTGGGCTTGACCCATCGCGTAGCCTGCCTGCGCCATCGCACGTGACTGGCTGCTGAGCGTTGGCTGGCGATCCATGATGAGATCGAGCGCCTCGAAGTACTTGTCTTCTTGGGCAGCCATCAGCAGCAGCGAGGTTTGGGCCACGGAGTGTGCGCCGAGCACAAACGGCACCATGTAGAACCGCGCCTTGTTTTCGTTGGCAGCAACAACTTCTTTCATGCCCGGATGCCACGAGCGGCAATGGGGGCAGTTCACGTCAAAGAACTCGATGACGGTCACATCCGCATCGAAGTTGCCTAGGAATGGGTCGTTTAGGTTGATGACCGACATGTAGTCGTCCCAGCGTGCGATGTCGTTGTTGTACGAGCAATCGGCGGTACCGGCAAGTAAGGGCACGGGCGTCTCGAATGTGAGGTTGGTGCCGGGTACCGCGTCACGTGCCGACGTCGCCGGAGCCTCGTCGATGGGTAGTTCAAGCGTGATCGGGCCGATCGGGGCCGTATCGGCAGGAGCCAGTTGCTTGAAGTAGAGGGTGTCGGCACCCATCAGCATCACAGCTAGCACAGCGAGGCCACCGAAGAGGTGGGCTTCGCGCTTAAAGTTGGTCATTCGCGCCATATCCTTAGGAGTCGTAACGTAGTCGATCAGAATCGTGATGAAGAGGAGCAGCACGCACCCTGCCGAGACAAGGCACAGCTTGCAGAATTGGTCGAGCACAGCGGCTTGGTAATAGACGAGGTAGCCAGAGTACCCGACCCCAAAGACCACAAGCGCTGCCCGGAGTCGTTTCAGCCAGAGCAATTGCAGCGGTCGTACAAAGAGCAACGCCGCTGAGAGCAGCGCCATCGTCAGGTAGAACACCGCCCCCCACGTAATGTTCGACACACCGAGAAACGTGCCTGCTGCACTGCTCACCACCGTGCCACAGTCGAACAGCGCCGATGGATCATCGGCCGTCACCCCGAAGCAGCCCCGGTCGAAGCCACGCTGCTCTTGCAGGTAGAGGTGCGTGACGTCGAGCAACCCCACAAGGGCAAGAATAAACACAATCCGGTCGAGCACCGGGCGGTACGTTGAAAGGCGCGCAGGTAGAGCGGTCATGATCCGAGGGCTAACAACTGTGGGTTAGCTCAAACGTACGCCGCCCACGTGTTGTTGTTCGCGTTGTTGGCTCGCTCTGCTCGCGGATGGGAGTTTGGGAGGATGGGAGTTTGGGAGGATGGGAGTTTGGGAGGATGGGAG
>CAYYHN010000091.1:5776-10041 GCA_964471245.1 uncultured Rhodothermaceae bacterium
TTTGGGAGGATGTGGGTTTGGGAGGATGTGGGTTTGGGAGGATGTGGGTTTGGGAGGATGTGGGTTTGGGAAGTTGAGAAAAGTAGGTGGTGAGTTGGTTGGCGGTTAAGTCGGCGCCGAGGTGGAATCTGTGTAAATCCGTGCCGATCCATGGCGCATTCCTGAACGCTAGAGGGACCTGCACACCGTCAGCAACAAGCACCATTCGTGTACATTCGAGAACCCAAGTTTCTAATGGCTATGGCATAGTCGATATGGCACGGCCGCTACCGAAGTCACCCCAAACCCTTTGTGCGATTCGTGGCCCAATGTTGGAAGGGCTAAGCGAGGCAGGATCTGTGTAAATCCGTGCCGATCCGTGGCCCATTCCTGAACGCTAGAGGGACCTGCACACCGTCAGCAATAAGCACCATTTGTGCCCATTCGAGAACCCAAGCAGCCCATAGCGACGGCGTAATCGATACAGCACAGCCGCTACCGAAATCGCTCTAAACCCTTTGTGCCATTCGTGGCCAAATATTGGAACGGCAGGCGATAAACCATCTGTGCCGATCCGTGGCGCATCAAAAAATCAGTCTGGTGCTTCGTCGAGTGGTGGTTCGGTGGCGAGGAAGTCGTGGTGGAAGCGTTCGGTGTAATGGTTGAGCAACTCGGTGACGCGTTCGTATGTGTCGGCGGCGACGATGAGGCCGGCGTGGTGCTCTTTATGCAGCTTCCAGACGACTTCGGGCGCATCATAGCTGCTGAGGTCCGGATATTGCTGCTGGGCGAGGCAGGTGAGCAGCCCGGCGAAGCCGCGCTTGGGTTGGGGCGCCTCGTAGCGTTCGGCGCGTAGGTAGTTGATCTCGACCTTCGCCCACTCGTCCCAGAGGCTGACGCCGGTTGCGTGTTCTACAATCAGGTCGATGTTGGCGCCGCCGACGCGGGCTGCGACTTCGAGGAAGTAGTATTCGCCATCGGCCGCACCACGGATGAACTCGGCGTGGGTGGTGCCCCGGACGAAGCCGAACCGCTCGATGAGGCGCTGGTTGGCAGCGAGGAGCTTCTTTGTCTCCGCGTCATTAGGATCGAGCGTGCGCGTACCAAAGACGCCGCCGCCTTGGTAGATCGTCATAGGCGGGCGAACGTAGCCGTTGGCGGCAGCAAACATGACGTCGCCATCTTCCACGATGGAGTCGACGTGGAACACGTCGCCGGGCAAGAACTGCTCCATCAGGAAATGCGACTGCCGGTCGCCCAACTGGTCGAGATGCCGCCAGAGTTGCTCCGGCTCGTGGATCTTCTTGATGCCCATCGCGCTGGCTTCCGACCGGGGCTTGAGCACCCACGGTGCAGGCACGCGGTCCATGAAGGCGCGCAGATCGTCGTAGTTAAGGACGTGCACGAAGTCCGGGACAGGCAGGCCTTCTTCGCGGGCTTTCACGCGCATCGCCAGCTTGTCGCGGAAAAAGCGTGCGGTCGATGCACCCATGCCACGGCCCCGCAGGTGCTCGCGCAGGTCCGAGGCCGTCTGCGTATCGTACTCGTCGAGCGCGATCACTTGGTCGATCTCCGTCGAGCGGGCGAGGTAGCTGACGGCATTCGTGATGTCCGGCTGCTTGCTGATGTTGGGCATCTTGTAGAACCCATCGAGTGCATGGTGTGGCCACGGCTCATCGGCGAGCTTTTCCTTGGTGATGAGGATGACGCGTGCGCCTAGCTCTTTGCAGGCTTCCATGAAACGCGCGCCTTTGAAGTAGCTCGCAAGGCAGAGGATGGTGACGGTTTGGTCGTTGGGCATCGGACTTTGATGATGCAGGTGGACGAATGCAGGCAGCGCAAATCTATCGGCTGGATTTCTACGAACCAACGCAGTGGCATAAAAAAACGGAAAACGGACGGCAGAGAAGTCGTGAACCGTGGCATTCCGAAGCAGTTGAGATTGGTTGATGCATCGTGTATTGTATAGTAACAGAAGGATAACCGCGGTGCTACAGATTCATAACCGTGGTAGACTGTACCGTATAGATGGGTCTGTTGTAACTTTTCGTATGTGTTTGCTTACCAAGAGCAGGCACACCGTGCATCATCTTGCTTTCCCCTTTCACTACTTTGGGTTGACCCTATGGGTGCTGTACGAGCTTGGCCCCAAACGGCCCTTGCCTTTCCGCTATTCGCGGGCGACCTCCCCAACGACCCCTCTGTAACAGGACCGTACGCGATTCGCTACGCCCGCACGGAAGCTGATCTGCATGCCGTCCAGCGCCTGCGCTTCGAGGTCTTTAACCTTGAACTCAACGAAGGTTTGGCTGCATCCTACGCAACGGGCCGCGATGAGGACGAGTACGATGGTGTTTGCCACCACCTCATGATCATCGACGTGGCGACGGGTGACGTGGCCGGGACGTATCGACTCCAGACCATCGATATGGCGCGGGAAAGTGGCTTGGGGTTGTATTCGGCAGGTGAGTTCGACTTCACAACGATGCCGAAGGACGTGATGGATGCGTCCGTCGAGTTGGGACGGGCGTGCATTGCGAAGGCGCACCGCAGTCTGAAGGTGCTGTATCTACTCTGGCAAGGCATCGGCTTATATCTGGCGCACAACGACAAGCGGTACCTCTTTGGCTGCTGCTCTCTCACAAGCCAGGATCCAGCCGAGGGGCATCAGGTGATGGCATACTTGGCCGCGCATGGCTATACGCATCCAGAATGGCATGCTGCACCCCTGCCTGCGCTCGCATGCGCCACCGATGGTGCCCAGCGCGATCCTGAAGCCGCTAAGTTGCCTCGCCTCATGCGTGTCTACCTCAGCCTCGGCGCGACCATCTGCGGCGGCCCTGCCCTCGACGCCGAATTTGGCACCATCGACTACCTCGCATTGTTCGATGTGCACCAACTTGACGAGCGCACGCTGGCCTACTATCGCTGCCGCTAACGGGCACTGGTTCCGCACATCTGCGCTGTAAAGTCACTTGCCCTTCGTATGAGCCTGTTGTTTCTTGCTGCTTCCGTTCAGTAGAAACAAAAAGGCATGGGTTGGTTACGCGTTGGATGGAAGGCCAGCGGATTGGTCCTGTTGACGCTGGGCCTGCTTCTCGTATGGAATGTCGGACGGCTGTTTCATCGAGGGGAGTTGCCTGCGCGGCGATGGGCGGCGACGATTGCGCATTGGTGGGCACGCGGCGTGGCGCGCGTCATCCGGCTTCGGCTGCATGTGACGGGGAAGCCGCCCGAAGCTCCGGCGCTGCTGGTCGCGAACCACCTCGGCTACCTCGACATTATTGCGCTGATGGCGACCATGCCCGCGCGTTTTGTGGCGAAAGTCGAAGTCGCCTCGTGGCCGGTGATGGGATGGCTGGCGCGCACGTTCGGAACATTGTTTATTGACCGCCGCCGGAAACGCGACGTGCTGCGGATGCACGAAATCTTTGAAGCCTCGCTCGCCAAGGGCGATTGCATTGTGTTTTTTCCTGAAGGCACGAGCAGCGCGGGCAGCGCGGTGTTGCCGTTCAAGGCCTCGCTGATGGAGCCAATGGCACGCCTCGGCCAACCCGTCGCCTATGCGGTATTGCGCTTTGCGACGCCACCCGGTGCGCCACCTGCTGCGACGACCGTGTGTTGGTGGGGTGATATGAGCTTCGGTGATCACCTCATCGGCTTGCTGCAACTTCGCTACATCGACGCATGGGTCGACTTCGGCCCCGATACGATGCAAGCGAACGACCGCAAAGTCCTCGCACGCGACCTGCAAGCCGCCATTGAAGCCCGCTTTGTGCCGACGACGCCTCCTGAAACCGTTCCCGCTTCCTGACACGCCTACGCATGGAAACGAAGCCGTTGTTCAAAGCCATCCATGCCGACGCAGCCGATCAGGTGGCAATCTATCTCGCCGAAGAACCTGCGTTGCGTCACGCCACGAATGATCACGGCCATACGCCGTTGCTGTTTGCGGCCTATGTCGGGGCACGCGCGGTCATCGCATGGTGGACGGCGCAAGGTTGGGGGCCGTCGCTGGTGGAGGCCGTGGCGCTCGGAGAGACCGGCATCGTGCAGGTGTATCTCGTTGAGAATACTGCTACTGTGCACGCGACCAGCGGAGACGGCTGGTCACTGCTGCATCTGGCGGGCTTCTTCGGCCACACCGACCTTGTCCAAATGTTGCTGGCACGCGGGGCGGATGTCCGCGCCGTCTCGACGAATGCGCAGCAGAATACCCCGCTCCATGCTGCCTTGGCAGGTGCATGCGATGAAGTGACGGTTGTCGTTCTCTTGGAACATGGAGC
>CAYYHN010000092.1:0-10008 GCA_964471245.1 uncultured Rhodothermaceae bacterium
ACCTTCATTCCAAAAAGCGCACGTGCTTGTCGGAATGGCCGGTGCGAGTAGTTCCTCGACACAAGACGAGATAACACACAGAGTTGGACATGCACTGGGGAGCGATCGGTTTAAAGTTACAGTCGTACCGGACACCAACATTGCATTGCAGGCAGCATTAGGCACAGGTAGTGGCTTAGTCGTTTTAATTGGGACGGGGTCGGCAGTTATCGGCCGGGATAACTCGGGTGAATTGACACAGTCTGGCGGATGGGGCTATTTACTCGGTGATGAAGGAAGTGGTTATGCCATTGGTCGTGCTGCCTTAAAGGTTTGTATACGAGCGTTCGAAGGCGAAACCGTTGGTGAACTACCAAGCCGGATAGCTGAAAGGTATGGTGTCTATACACGGTCTGACCTGATTCATCGCGTGTATCAGGAGAATTGGCGTTTACAAAAAATAGCCCCATTTGTCATTGCGACGGCTGCTGAAGGAGATGCCGTTGCCCGCAAGCTGTTGGGACGTCAAGCCGCCTTGCTTATGGCCCAAGTAGGGCGTGCGGTGCAAAGACATAAGGGTACTTTTGAGAAGCGTGTTGTTTTACAAGGCGGGTTAGCGAAGCATGGGTATTACCGAACCGTGCTGCAGACAGCTTTGAATTATGTCATGAAAGGCTGGACGATTGTGCCACCGATCCAAGCAAGTCCGGTCGAGGGCGCGGTTGCTCTCGCACGTGAACAAGTTAATGCTGCTGAATGATGTGTTTGTATTGCCGGGCTCTACTTGTATTCGGAGTAGTATGGCTTGCCAGCCATGTACCGCTACGAGCGCAATCTAATATTCAAGTGGGCTCCAAGGATTTTACAGAGAACATTATTCTCGCTGAATTGGCCGCATTAGTGATGCGAGATGCCGGCCTTGATGCCTTGCACCGGGGGCAACTCGGCGGGACCCAAATTGTATGGGATGCTCTATTGCGTAGAGAAATTGATATCTATCCAGAGTACACTGGTACACTGCTCCAAGAAACACTCGCTCGATACAATCTCTCAGATGACAAAAGCCTTGTCGCTATCCTGGATTCCCTAGGCCTACGTTTAACTTCGCCGCTCGGGTTTAACAATACATATGCTTTAGGTATGCGTCGCGATAAAGCCGATTCACTCGGTATTTCTCGCATTTCCGAGTTAGAGGCATATCCCTCGCTCCGGTTTGGGTTCAGCAATGAGTTTATGGATCGCGCTGATGGTTGGCCCTCGCTTCAGCGCACATATCGATTGCCCCAACAAAATGTACAAGGGCTTAGTCATGACTTATCCTATCGGGGGATTGCAAGTGGTGCGCTTGATGTTAAAGACCTATACTCAACAGATGCCGAGATTGCATACTACGATTTAGTTGCCCTCGACGATGATGCCGACTACTTCCCGCGATACGATGCGCTTTTCCTGTATCGAGCTGATTTAATTGACCGCGCTCCGGCTGCGGTAGCCGCACTCGAAAAATTAGCAGGTCGGATCGACGAGTCCACAATGGTTGCACTTAATGCCCGTACGCGCATACACGGTGTGCCCGAAGCGCAAGTCGCTGCTGATTTTCTGGCCGAACAAGGGCTCCTGTTGAGTCAAGTTAAGATTACGCAGGCTACGCGGGCTGAGCGTATTTGGCAACGAACGACTGAGCATTTGTGGCTCGTGGTTGTCTCGCTGGCTGTTGCCATCCTCGTTGCAATTCCATTGGGAATTTGGGCTGCAAGGGATCGGCGAAGTGGTCCCATCATTCTAGGTATTGTAGGGGTAGTTTATACCATACCGTCGCTGGCATTGCTGGTAATTATGATCCCTTTGCTTGGTATTGGGGGACCACCCGCGATGGTTGCACTCTTTCTATACAGTCTACTCCCTATCGTTCGAAACACACACACCGGCCTTACCACTTTGCCAAGCCATATCACGACTTCGGCAGCTGCTCTTGGGTTGGCTCCTGTATATCAACTTTGGCAAGTTGAGCTACCAATGGCGATGCCCGCAATCCTTGGTGGCATCAAAACCGCGGCTGTGATCAATATTGGGACAGCGACCCTAGGTGCCTTGATTGGAGCCGGTGGATATGGACAACCAATCTTAACTGGAATTCGACTTGATGATGCTGCATTAATCCTTGAGGGTGCTGTGCCTGCGGCATTGCTAGCGTTACTTGCTCAAGGCCTTTTTAGCTTGGCCGAGCGTTCGTTGGTTCCCCAAGGACTACGCGTATGACACAGAGGCGTTAGCGAGTACCTAAACCAACTTCATTAATGGCGTCAATGACTTTTGAGTGTAAGACGCCATTTGTGGCGATGACTCCTTGGTTGGCGCGAAGCTGAAAGCCATGTGTGAAATCGAGCGGTTGTCCGTGGATGTCCGTAACCATGCCCCCTGCTTCAGTGACAACTAAGGCTCCTGCAGCATGGTCCCAAATCTTTTCTATGTATCCTGGGCGCGAAGGTAGCCGCATGTACATCTCAGCTTCACCACGACCAACTACAGCGTATTTTGCTTGGCTATCGAGTCGTACCGGATCGTAACTAATGCCAAGAGTATGGGCAATGGCTGCTGCATCACTGTGCACTGTATGACCTGACTCAACGGACTCACAAAAACGTGCCTCGGAAGTATGGGCGGTCGAACTGACATGAACAGGCTGAGCCGTTATATGAGATGAAAGCGGGTTACTCAAGGTACCTTGGCCCTTAATGGCGGTAAAGACAACACCCAGTTGTTGACTCTGCGGCGTGCTAGGTAAATTAGGACAAGCCAGCGCAGCCAACGTCACTTCACCATTGACGATGAGTGCAAGAGCAACGGCATACTGTTCGCCGCGCAAGAATCCCTTGGTCCCATCAATGGGGTCTAATGTCCAGAAACGAGGTGCATAGGCCTTGGCGCCTCCGTAATCGATCCATTGGCAAACAGTCTCGGCATTGGCGTGTGGGTAAAAGGCTTGGACTTCGGTTACAATCTGGTCAAGCAGGTTGGATTGATTCGCTGCTCGAAGAACTGCACTGTCCTCTTCAGCAATAATCGGATCGTTGGGGAACGCCTCGCGAAGGGTTTTGCAGACGAGGGCTTGGCTACCAAAGTCTGCAACAGTAACAGGGCTCTTGTCACTTTTACTTAGGCCATCAACAACTAGGTGTTGCTGCACAGATTGACACAAAGTCGATGCAGCGTGTACCGCTGCAAGGGCTACCTCAAGTTCTTGGGCGTACACGTAGGCTGCAGGGGCTTGGGAGAGGATCGTGTGGCTCCTAGTAAAGGAATTCCATCTTTGCAATTCTACGTATGCCCCGCGAATCAGCGATGAAGATCATTAAGGTCTCATTGCAGCTATCTAAGATTATGCTGCTGATCGCTTAGAAAGTGATGCTTTGAAGGCTAGCAAGTGCGGATGAGCTTTTTGATACAGTTGATCAATTTCTTCTAAGAGCATGCTGGCTTGTTGTAGCTCGTTACTATTTCCGAAGCGTTCGAGCACTTCGAATCTCCCTGCGATGAAAGCTAAGCCCATCGTATAGCAACTTCCTTTCAAGGCATGTGCACTTTGTTCAACTGCCTTATGGTCTTCCGTAAAGATACTCTCACGCAAGACATGGATACGTTCATCCATGCCTTCAACAAACATGGATAGTAGATCATCCATGATTACATCATCGAGGTCATGATAAAGTTCTGTCAGCCCTGCATGGACGGCCCGAGCAATATCGAGATCGGAGATTAGAGACGGGATTCCTTGAGGTTCTTCAAATTCTTCAATGACTTCCTCAGCTGTAAGCCAATGCTCGAGGGTGGCATGGAGTTGCGCAACCTTGAAGGGCTTGGTCAGAAAGTCGTCCATGCCGTTGGCGATGCAGCGGTCCCGTGCACCCTCCATGGCATCAGCTGTTAAGGCAATAATAGGGGTGTGGCGATTGTGCTGGTGTTCATAAGAACGAATGTGTGCCGTCGCTTCATAGCCGTCCATAACGGGCATTTGGACATCCATTAGCACCAGAGCATACGTGGTGCGCTGAATAGCCTCTACCGCTTCAAGTCCGTTTTCGGCAGTATCAATATGTTGGAGGCCCAGTCGTTTCAAGTGTGCTAAGGCTACTTTGCGGTTGACACGATTATCTTCAACAAGCAAGATCTTAGCGTTTTGGGGCAGCGACAGCGAAGTCTTGGCTCCTGAATTTGACGTTTTCGTTAGCTTCTTGCCACTAGCAAGTGGGGCCAACACGCGCAGCAATGCAAAAGAGTCGATTGGTTCGTGGTGGCAACTCGCTAACCCTATCGATTCGACTTTTCGACTTATGGAACGATGCGAGAAACTCGTAAGGCCAAGTAGGTGGGCATTCGTTTTGTGTAAGAGATCCTTGAGTTCAGATAAAACTTCTGTGTGGTGTTCCAAGGCTTGCGTTTCAGTCAAGAAGAAACGGTAGGGTTCGCCATCTTCTTGGGCAAGCTTTAGCTCATTCCATGCCGCATCAAACTCGGCTATATCGGCTACTTCAAATCCTCTTGGAAGCAGTTGGTTGACAAGTAGTTCGCGAACGGTATTGTTGCTGTGCTGGATCAATACCAGCGGAGCTTTGATGTTCGCAGGTAGTGCAATCGAGGCTGCAGTCTCTTGTGCTGCCGCCGCGACACGAGTTTGAATGGTGAACGAAAACGTGGAGCCAACGCCTTCGGTGCTTTTAACACCGATGGTACCATGCATCATCTCGACAAGCTGGCGTGAGATTGCAAGGCCTAGGCCTGTGCCACCAAATTTCCGTGTCGTCGAGGCATCAACTTGGGAGAAGGCTTGGAACAGCAGGGCCTGCTTCTCCTCGGAGATGCCAATGCCAGTATCAGTAATGCTGAAGGATAGAGTTGGCTCTTCGTAGTCAGGTGTTTCGTTTGCGACACGAACGACTACGTAACCTTCCTTGGTAAACTTCAGTGCATTTCCAATCAAGTTCGAGAGTATTTGTCTCAAACGGTGTGGATCACCTACGATATGGCTAGGTACATCTGGAGTCAACTCCCATGCCAGCGTAACACCTTGCTGCTCTGCTTTGACGGCAAACAGTTCAATCGCTTGTGCCATCATGCGGTTCAGGTCGAACGAGGTTTGTTCGAGCGCAAGCTTACCAGCCTCAATCTTCGAGAAGTCCAGAATGTCGTTGATGACCGTAAGCAACATCTCACCAGATTGAATGATGGCTTCGGTGAAGTCGCGTTGCTCTTCTGTCTGTGTAGTGTGTAAGAGTTGCTCGGCCATACCCAATACCCCGTTCATAGGAGTGCGGATTTCATGGCTCATATTCGCCAAGAAGGCACTCTTGGTACGAGTAGCTTCCTGAGCCGCTTCCCAAGCGTTGTAGAGGTCGCGCTCTTGCTGTTTACGATCTGAAATGTCTTGGGCAGCGCCCACAATTTGTAAGACAGTACCCGATTCATCGCGAGTGAGCACGGTATCGCGGCCTGCAAACCAACGCCATGTACCGTCGGCATGACGTAGGCGAAACTCTGAATCCATCGCGTAGCCTTCTGGGGCGGAGCCAAGCTGCGCACGCGTGAAGGCGAGGCTTGGCTGGTCCTCGGGGTGGACCAAGGCGTTCATGCCACCTTCCATCGCTTCTAATTCCTCGGGGGTATAGCCGAGTGTTGTGCTGAAGCTGGCATTGATGTATACGTTGGTTTCTTCTTGCTGGTCGTAGACGTACAGCAAATTTGGACTGGCGGTAGCAATGCGCGCAAAGCGCTCTTCCGAGGCTTGATGCATCGCCTCTGCTTGAACGCGATCAGTGATGTCGAGCGAAAAACTTGTCGCCTGTTGCACTGCACCATCATTCGAAAAGATAGGGCTATAAAACCGTACAAAATGACGGGCTTCTCCATTTGCGTCGTTCGCTACCTCTTCATACGAGACCGTGCGCTTCTCTTCGAACACTCGACGCAACCAATGCTGTCGTGTTCTGGCAACCTGTGGGTTGGTACCGAGCCGAGCGGACAACGAGAAGTCATCTTTGCCTATCGACCATGCCCGTATTTTCTCGTCGTTGATTGCAGTTGGGTTAAGAAAGTCGTACCGAAATTTAGGGTTGTAAACAGCAACTTCAGCAGGGATGCTGTTTAATATTTGCTCATAAAACGACGTTAGGTGACGAACTCGGTTTTCGACATCTTGAAGTTCTTCATGCGCACGTGCAAGGCGTTGGTGAGTGGTGGCAAGTTCGCGGTTCTTTTCTTCGAGCGCTTTATTCTTCTTGACTGCTGAGCTGAACGTTGACAGCACCAAGTCAAACATGTTGTTGTTGCCTGTAGGCAGCTTATGGTGCTCACCATCAAAATAAATCTCAACGGACGTGTCCGTGCGTGCTAACCGTTGATTGTAAAGCACTTCTTCAATGCGCTCAACCAATTGGGTTTCAGTACATGGTTTTTCTAGAAAGCCATTTGCGCCACACTTAATGCCTTCAACCACATCTCGTAACGACGAAAGGGCGGTCATCAGTACAAATGGTGTTGCCTCTAATTGGGGATCTCCTTTGATGGTACGGCACAGGTCGTATCCACTCATGCCGGGCATCACTATGTCACTTAGAATAAGATCTGGCGTTTGGCTTTGTAGCCATGCTAGGGCATCTTCGCCGTTATGGGCGAGGTCAACCAGAAAATTGTGTTTCCTAAGATGCGTACGAATTTGAGCCGCTTGGGTGCGACTGTCTTCAACGACGAGGATATGTGCGTTTATTTGGTGCAAAGCCGACATAGAACTACGTATTGTCACCACAGTGCGAGTGGGTGATCAGACTCGAACTGTTGTTTGCTATCACGAATGGCGAGAGTATCGCCTGATTACGACAGCTTTGGTATCGGGTAATCCGCGACGAGATAAAGTAGTACCCGAAAGAATATTAACGGCTTGCGACAATGCAGCTAGCATCAAGCGCTTTGCATAGCAACCATATCTGAAAAAGAAAGGAGCTCTGGAAGAAAAAATAATTCGTGTGTCGAATGGTTCACATGACAACAGAAATGCTCGAATCCGTTTGAAATGGCTAGAAATGGAGCGCGAACCACGTTGTTGTATAAAGCAACTTGGTCGAAGGTAGTTTGCGAAAGCTCAATATGTGGGGCTTTGCATTCAAGGAGGAAAAGAGGCGTTGCTTGTCGGTCATATACGACTAAGTCTGCGCGACGTGTTCGTTGCTGGAAGCGAAAGGCTTGTTCCAAGGCAATAAGTCCTGTGGGCACACCTAAATGTCCAGATAGATACGAGACCCAATGCTGACGGACCCATTCTTCTGGAGTAAGCCGAACGTGCTTGTTCCGCAACGCATCAAACACGTACGTTTTGCCATCTATATCACGGCCGGTCAACGATACCGGGGGTAAATTGAGGTCAGGGAAGTTCATGTGAGGGCGCATCAAGAAGCCGCGGTAGCAGAAGAACTTCCATCGCCACGGTTTGCGATGTCGGCGTAGCCCGTCATTTCCAAGTAGCCGCGCCCTTGGATGAGAGTGCCTTCCCATGTGCCCGTCACATCGATGGCTCCTTCCCAATAGCGCACGGCGGTATCGCGCATTTCTTGGTCGGGGAAGACGGGCGAGACGGTCACATCGATGTTGCGAGCAGGGATACTGAGCCGCCAATGGGTTGGGTAGGTGGCGTCGCCTTGCGGGTTCGTCCACGTTTGAGTGGGCACGAGGTTTACTTCGCTCAGCGTAAGATGGGTTTTCTGCCCATCGGGTGCAATGATGCTACCGCTGCTTTGTGCAGCCGAGTTACCGTTCGTAGTACGAAGTTGGTAATACATCAGATCGTAGCCGTTGTCCAGTTGCAGGGCAAACCAGTCCCAGCCGACTTGGTCGTCGGAGAGCGTGCTGGTGCTCCATTCTCGGTCCTTCCATGCGAGCCCCGTCACATCAAACATCTCATCGCCGAGGCGGATGGTACCCGTGGTGGCGAGCCGGGTGAAAGCGTAGTAGTACGAGGCTTGTCCAGGGGCGTTTCCTTTTTGGCTCAGCCCTTCGTCGCCTTGCAGCACAAACGGCTTCGCGGGGTCGAGCCGAAGGTCGATGGCAAAGTCGGCGTCTTCAGCTTGGAGGTGCATGCGCGGCATCGCGCCGTCTGCAGTCATGGTCCAGTCTTCAATCCAGACGCGGAACGGGTCCGCTTGTGCCCCCGCTAAACCTGCCGAGCCCCGGCTGAACCGTTCGGCATGGTAAAACTGAGCATGTTCGGCATCAGAGACGGCGAGGTGGGCGAAGTAAAGCTGGTTCGTGTCCCACGTCGATCCGGAATCGGCGAGCGCAACCGTGCGTAGCGGCGGCGTCAGGCTGTTGCGAAAGATGGTAAACTGAAACCCAAAGCGTCGCCCTTCGGCCGTCTCTACATTGCCTGTGTAGTACCACCATTCGATGGCAAATGCTTCGTGCGGGCCGTGGTCGTCAGGGAAGGTGAAGGTGCGTGCCTCCACCGCGCGGGCATAGCCCGTCGTATCGGTGCGCATAGCCTCGGATAACCGAATCGAGGTTTGCACATCGGCCTCCGGGCGTAGCAACCAAAACGCCGCAGCACCAAGCCCTAGTAGTACTATAAAAGCTGAGAGGAGCCGTTTCATCTTATGGGAAATGGGTATTTGCGGGTCTTAATGCACGTTTAAGTGGATGCACTTGGAAACGATGATTCGAAGAGGCAAGGAGACGAAGCAAGTCGTTCACTAAACCTAATCCTCAATTCTCTGACGCCTCGTTTCTTCGACTCAAAAAAAGCTCGAACAAGGGTCCATATATACGCTTTGCTTATTCTTCCCGAAGCGCATGAGCCGGATTGGCCTTGGCAATCTTCCATGCAGGATAGAGCCCTGCGAGAATTGCCGCCAAGATACCGAGCACGACGGCTTGGATCAGCAAGCTGGGTTCGATGGTCACTTGGAGCGTCCAGCCAAAGGAGCGCTTGTTGATAAAGAAGATGAGGATGTAAGCAAGTACCAGCCCCAACGGGATCGCCAAGAGGCCAGAGAGCAAGCCCATTAACCCAGTCTGCATCGAAATGTATTGCCAGAGTTGGCGAGGCGTGAGGCCGTTGGCGCGCATGACGGCGAATTCGCGGCGGCGTTCAAGTTGCAACGCAAGCAAGGCGCTCAAGACACCAATAAAAGCCACAATTATCGACAGCAACTGCAAGACAGCCGTGATGGTGAAGGTGCGGTCGAATACGTCGAGGGAATAGGCGCGGAGGTCGCGGTTGGAGCGGATGAGCAACTCTTGCTCGCCGTCCGTATTCGTACGCAGGGTGGTGATGAGCGCATCGACGTCCACACCAGAATCGGCATACAGTGCGATGCCGCTGAAACCATCGTCATCGTACCACGCGTCGTACACATCGCGGTGCAGCATCGCCACGCCTTGGTCCGAAGCGTAGTCGTAGAAGATGGCCGCTACGGTCATCGTGAGGTCGCCGTGCTCTGCATTGAGGACGAACGTATCTCCTACATTCAGGTCATAGCGGAAGCTCAACGGCTCCGAAATGATGACGGTGCCCGGTTTGGGAAACTGCTCCCATAGGCCATCGGGTTCTGATTGTAACTGGATGGTCTCTCGTGTTCGGCTACTCGTCTCGATGGCGGTAAGGTTAATTGGACCCAACGATGTTTCCGCCAAGCGTCGCCGAACGGTGTAGGCTTCGTCGACGCCGGGCGTATTTTCAATGAGTGCTGCCACGTCTGGGCGGATGGTGTCGTCGCCGCTGCGAAAGACGAATTGGGGCGGTTGGATGTAGACATCGGCTTGCAGCGCGTTTTCCAGCCACACGACGACTGTCGTACGGAAGCTGGTTACCATCACGCCAACGCCGACCGTGGCCGAAATTGCTACCATCAGCGCCGCAATGGCAACGGCGGTGCGACTGAGTGAAGCGCTGATGCCACCTGCCGCCATCCGTCCAAGCATGCCAAAGAAGCGCCCCATCACCGGGCGCAACACCCGCACAAATCCAAGGATCACGGCAGGCGTAAG
>CAYYHN010000093.1:0-9975 GCA_964471245.1 uncultured Rhodothermaceae bacterium
GCTTGGCCGCGTTTCACGGCGTTGTTGGCGGTGAAGGCCATGGGGGCTAAGACATCGGTACCCCCCGGCGTGGTGCCCACCCGCAGGTTATAGCTGAGGCCTGTACTGGGCGTCTCCGTATCGGAGGCCCCGGACCATGAGAACGTCAGTGCATCGCCCTGTACTGAACTCGTCAGATTACTCGGTGCGTTCGGTGCGGTGTTGGCGGTCTGGCTGAGGTTCCGGAAGAGTTGCGTCGTTCGTTGATCTCCTCCTGTCCCCCCCGTCAGGAGGAGATCAAGATCACCATCGTTGTCGGTGTCGCCGAATAAGAGTTCGCCAAGCGTTACAGCCGTCAACATACCCTGCAATGCGGCATCTTCCGTGAACACGCCTCCGCCGTCATTGGTGTAGGCCTTGAGTGCAAAACCATTTGTGTTTGCTCCTGTGAGGATGAGGTCGAGGTCACCATCGTTATTATAGTCACCTACAGTGATATCACCTTGACCGACGTCTTCGAGTGCGTTGCTGACAGCGGTGTTTACGGTATACCCTCCCATCCCGTCGTTGGTGTACAGCTTTGTTGCGACAACGTCGTTTACTAGGTCCCGACCGGCGAGGATGAGGTCGAGGTCGCCGTCATTGTCAACATCACCAAATGCGACATCACTGAAGATGAGGTCATCTAGGATGCCGCTGATGGTCGTTTCTTTGCTGTAGGTACCCGTCCCATCATTTACATAAAAGGACGTGGTCCCACCACCATCGAAACCCATACCGGACAGCAGTCCCGTGAGGACAATATCGAGGTCGCCGTCGTTGTCAAAGTCTCCAAATTCTGCATCACCATACCCCACATCCTCTAGCGTCGCGCTGTTGGTTCCGTCCTCCGTAAACGCACCCGTCCCGTCATTGCGATAGAGCTTGGTAGTGGTCGTAATATCCTGTTGATTTTCTATGCTTGAAATGCCACTGAGGAGAAGGTCGAGGTCGCCGTCGTTGTCATAATCCCCGAGGTCTGTGCCGCTTACAATTACATTCACGAGGACATCCACAAGGGTCGTTTTTTCCGTGAAGGTCCCCGTACCGTCATTAATGTAAACCCGTGTGACAGTGTTTTCATTACTGGTTCCACCAGTTATAATTAAGTCGAGATCGCCGTCATTATCGAGGTCGCCAAAGTTGACCGTGCCTATACCAATATCTGGAATCACTGCACTGAGCGCGGTGTCTTCGGAGAAGTTGCCACTACCATCGTTTTTGAAGGCGCGCCCCTCGAATGTGCCGGGGGTGTCTTGGGAGCCAGCGGCGCTTTGTCCAGTGATGACGAGGTCGAGGTCGCCGTCGTTGTCATAATCTCCAAAGGCTGCGGCGCTGAAACTTAGATTCAGGTTAATGAGGTCGGTGCTGGAGGCCGTAATCTCTTCGAAAGATTGATTTGCTGTCGAACCCGCATACGTTTCGACCCCACTACCTACCACAGGGCCATCTGAGTTAAGACCTTGTCCTGAGAGGTTCAATGGCAAAAGCTGGTTCGTAAGACCAAAGACGGTCTCGGGACCGGTTGGTGCTTCCACCAACGTTTGGGTTGCGTCGGGCGTTGGCGTAGTTCCTTGCTGTGCGTGTGCCGGTCCTGCCACAAATACACCTACAAGCAGCACGAGGACGTGCACGATGTGGGCTAGGCGGAAGCTTAGCGCATGTTGAGGTAGGCAGAACGGAGTCGTGCGCATTGCTGTGGCGTCAGCAACGCGCGGGGGTACCGGGCGCAAAAAGGCCATGGCGAGGTTGGGGAACAGACGTGGTGGAATGGCTAGCGAGACGACTCCGCACCAAGTACCGACCTACTATTCGATGTAGTTGATCAGTTGGCGACCTTGGCAAAACCGCCGAGAAACCGGGTGAGCAAAGTTTCTGTACCAATTTGAGACGAGAAAAATGCCGGGATTTGCGTTTTTATTGTGCGATTGGTCAAATAATATTGCGGCGCTCGAAAGGGTTGACGGCATGCGGGCACATGGTTGCTGAGCGCCGCGGCTATTGGCTGTTGGCCTTTGGGTCTCGACGCCAACGTCGCGCCCACTACCATCAACCCTTTCGATTCGTGCTATAATGTGTTGATGCCGATGCTGCTTCCATACTCATCTTACGCACAGTGGAATATGCCCGCGAGATGCTCACCGTATCAGGGTTTCCACTTGATCTCCAGTCTACGTCGGCTGTGTGCGATTCGGTTTTTTCCAGACACAAACCTACAAAGACACGTCACTCTCGCCTTCGCGGGAATGACGCCGTTGATATAGGCTGGGCAAAGGTTACGGCATACAGGTCACCTGTGAATAGATCCCAAAGATGCTTACATGCTGTGCTGTGCGCAACATTAGTCAACAATGTGTCGGCTACATGTCGTGTTAGAATTAAATTCCCTGCAACAAAAGGAAATAAGAAACCGTAGCGCAGTTTTTATTCCCTGCAATGCAAGTAATCAAGCATGGATGCCAAACGCTTGGGCGAGTTTGAGGAACTCATCCTCCTCGCCATCCTTCGCCTCGAGGCCGACGCCTACGCCGTGACCATCCAGCAATGCATCGTTCGCCACGGACGGCGGCCAGCGACGATGGGAGCCATCTACACCGGCCTCGACCGGCTGGAGCGAAAAGGCATGGTAACATCGGCCCTTGGTGCGCCCACACCGCAACGGGGGGGACGGCCCAAGCGGTTCTACCACGTGACAGGCGTAGGCAAGGCAGCCCTCGTCGAAGCGCGGCAAGTCCGCGAGCGCATGTGGGAAGGCCTCTCACCTAACTTTTCAGGATAGAGGTACCCCATGCAACCTTCCCTGCACCCACCCCGCTGGATGACGTGGCTCCTCCGCCGCTACGCTGACACAGCGGCCCACCCGACGCTGCCAGACGATCTGCACGAACTCTACCTCCTCCGTGCCGACCAGCGCGGTCGCGTGTATGCAAGCGCGCTCTACTTGGTCGATGTGCTGAGCATCTGCTTGCGTCGCAACCTCCGCCGTGTGGATGATGAACCGAACTATTCCCAAGCCCGAGGCCCCATCATGCTGAACCACTTCGCCCACGTTGCTATCCGCACCATGAACCGGAATGCTGGGCATACGGTCATCAACATCCTCGGCCTTGCTCTGGGGTTGGCCTGTTGCCTGCTCATTGCCCGCTACGTTGCCTTTGAGTTGAGCTATGACCGCCACCACACGAACGCCGACCGCATCTTCCGCATCGTGACGACGGAAGAGTGGCCGGAGCAAATGCGTGTCTCTGCTGGGAGTGCACCGCCGCTCGCGAAGCTCCTGCCCGCCATCTATCCCGAGGTCGAGGCGGCGACGCGAGTGGCACGCCGCGAGGGTATCGGTGAGGTGGGCGACTTCCGTGCCCGCGAGACGCGCCTCTACGCCGTCGATGCCGACTTCCTGACGATGTTCGATGTGCCTATGCGCTTGGGCGACCCCGCTACCGCACTGGCCGATCCCAACGGCATTGTGCTAACCGAGGCGACCGCGCAGCGTTACTTCGGCGATGCCAACCCCGTGGGGCAGACCTTCCGGCTTACGTACGAAGGCACACACGACTATGTGGTGACAGGCGTGGCCCGAGCCTTCCCCGAAAACAGCCACTTCCAGTTCGACTTCCTGACGTCGATGCAGTACCTCGAAGCCTTGTTCGAGGGCGAACTAGACGATGCGTGGCGCCCCTTTGTCCCAACCTATGTGTTGCTGCGCGACGCCGAAGCCGCTGAGGGCCTGACCGCGCAGTTCCCTGACCTTGTGGCTACACGGTTCAATAACCCCGTCAAAGAACAAACCACCCTCAGCTTGCAGCCACTGACGGATATTCACCTGCACTCGGCGTTATTGAGCGAATTGGAACCGAACAGCAGCATTGGCTACATCTACCTGTTTGGTGGGATTGCAGCACTCATTTTGTTGATCGCGTGTATCAACTTCATGAACCTTGCTACCTCGCGCTCGATGCGCCGGGCAAAAGAAGTGGGCATGCGCAAAGCGCTGGGCGCACACCGGGCGAGCCTGATGGCACAATTCCTTGGCGAGACGCTCCTGCTCACCTATGCTGCGCTCCTCCTCGCTCTCGCCCTTGCCGCGTTGGCGCTTCCGACGTTCAACATGCTGGTCGGGCGCGAGCTGTTGCTATTCGGAGCCGATCCACTGCCGACGTTGGGCGTGTTGCTCGGGGCCGGGTTGGTTGTCGGCGTGCTGGCGGGAAGCTACCCGGCATTCTACCTCTCGGCGTTTCAGCCAGTGCGCGTGTTGAAGGGCCTTCGTACCGTAAGCCGCCGGTCCCTGCGGCTGCGCGAGGCGTTGGTCGTCGTGCAGTTCGGCATCACCATCGTCTTGCTGATCGGGATGCTGGTGATGTACGAGCAACTCACCTTCATGCAGCAGAAACCGCTGGGCTACGAGACCGAGCAGTTGGTGTATATGACCACGCCGCAGCGCCGCACACCCACCGACGTGCCTGCGTACGAGCGTACCCTCAAAGCCGTACCGGGCGTCGTCAGCGTGACGGCAGCCTCGGTGGTGCCAGGCAGCAGCGCCACCGACTACGCCACGTACATGCCGTCGCGCTCGGCTACGATGCCGCCAGAAGAGCGTGTAGACCTGCGCCTCTTCTTCGTTGAAGGCACGTTTGGTAGCACCTACCAATTCGAGTTTGTCCATGGCCGTGACTTCTCGCCAGCGGTGCCTACGGACTCGCTCCAAGGGTTTGTCATCAATGAGCGCGCCATGCACGCCCTCGGTCTCACCGACGACCCCGTCGGCCAGCCGATCACATTTTACCGGGGCGACACGGGTTTCCACACCGGCTACGTCATCGGCGTGGTGCGCGATTTCCACTTTGCCTCGCTGCACACCCCCATCGAACCTGTGATCTGGACGTTTCGTCCCGTCCACACGCGCTCCTACCTCATCGCCCGCATCCGCACCGACGACTTGCCGACCACGCTGGCGGGCCTCGAAGCCGCATGGACAACCGTCGCACCCGAGTGGCCGCTGGAGGTGCAGTTCCTCGACGACACCGTGCGCCAACTCTACGAGGAGGAGCGGCGCATCGGCCGGATCATCGCTGCGTTCACGGTGCTCGCCATCCTGATCGCTTGCCTCGGCCTATTTGGCTTGGCTTCGTTTGCGGCCGAGCAGCGCACTAAAGAAGTCGGCGTGCGCAAAGTGTTAGGCGCTTCTTCCTATCGCGTCGTTGCCCTGCTCCTGAGCGACTTCGTGCGCCTCGTGGTCGTCGCGGCCGTACTCGCCTTGCCCGTCGCCTATTTCGTCATGGACCGCTGGCTGCAAGACTTCGCCTACCGAATCGACATCGGCTGGACGACCCTGCTGGGCGGCTGTGTGCTCGCCTTACTGATTGCCCTCACCGCCACCGGCTACCAAGCCATTCGCGCAAGCCTCACCAACCCCGCCGATGCGTTGCGGTACGAGTAGCCCAGTCATTTCTAAAGCAACGGGGCTACTCGCGTTCGTACACGATATCCTCTGTGCGAATTAGCTGGTCGTGCGAAGCAACGCTTGCGCATGGGCTGCCGAGGTTGGGCTTTCGATGTGTAGGTGGTTGGCTAGCGCCCGTTCGAGTGCCATCCGAGAAGCTGACGAGTTCCCTGCAGCGCGGTAAATCAGGCCTGCACGGTAATCCACCATCGCATCGCCTGTGTCGAAGCGTTGTGCGCGTTCGATGTAAGGAATGGCTTCGTCAGGGCGGTTGTTCTTAAACAGTGTCCATGCATAGGTCTCAAGCGTATGCAAGTGGTTGGGTCGCCGGGAATAGTTTTGGATGGCTAGGTCAAGTGCCCGTTCTAGGTCTTGGTCCTGATCAGCAAGAAAGTCGGCGATTTCCATATCTACGTTTTCGCCCATAGCAGCGGCTGCTAGGTATCCATCGTACAAGGCATCCACTAGATGGTCTGCTTCTTGAGTTTCGCCTGCTTCTGCACGGATTTCCAGTAGACGTTCGAGGAACTCATCGCGTGGTTGTTGGGCATGGGCGGCTTGCAAATGGCGCGTCGCTGTCGCTACGTCCCCACGTAGGTGGGCAATGTGGCCTAAGCCACCAAGGGCTAGGGCAAAGTCAGGGCGTTCATCGAGAATACCTTGGAAGAGATAGGCAGCGGTATCCGCATCGTTTTGACCGAGGTAAAGGTTCGCGAGATTATACAGGGCCCATGCACGATCGTGACTTCCCGTGACGCCTGCATTGGCTGCCAATTGCATGGCTTCGATAGCTCCCTCGCCATCGCCGTGTAGTTCGCGCAAGTAGGAGGCCCGTGCATAGGCCGCGAGGCTGGGTTTGAGAGCAAGCATCTGGTCACAAACGATGACGGCTGCATCATACTCGCCAAGCTCTACCAACGCATCGACGAGGATGCCATACACATAGGCATGTTTTTCGTTTTCAGCTAGCAAGGTTCGGGCTAGGTCGCGCGCAGCTTCGAACTGGTGGAGCGTGTTATATAAACGTGCTTGCATGACGCGAGCCACATAGTGGGAGGGGGTTCGTTCGAGCGCCGACGCAATCGTAGCTTCAGCCCGAGGCACGAAGTCGGCTTCGCGCCCGGTTTCGGCGGCCTGTTGCAAGTATACCTGAGCCAATGCCACATAAGCGTCAATGTCTTCAGGATGGCGACGTATTTGTGTTTCGTAATAGGCTGCCGAAGCATCTGCATTCAGAAACGCAGCGGCTGGGGCTACGGGTATTGTTGCCGAAGTTGGGGCAGGGGTTGGTGGTGTCGAGGCCCACCAAAGGAGTCCGCCACCTGCAACCAAGGCAATGAGACAGAATGCGATGAAACGAGAAGGAGCACGCATGATTCTGAGTTTAAATTTAGATCGAGGAGAGAAGGGAGGCAGAGCGATTGCGTCGGCGAAGGAGAGCGAGCATCCACATCAATGGAATCGTAGCATTATCATGTAGACGCAGATGTGCGTCTCCTTCGCTTTCACAAAGCGCTCCTTCGCGCTATTTGATGAGGACCGCTTTTTTCACAGAGAAGACCTGCCCTGCACCTTCAAGCCGATAGAAGTAGGTGCCGCTGGCAAGCCCAGCTGCATCCCATTCTGCTTGATGTGTGCCCGGCGTAAGGTTGCCCTCGGCGAGCGTCGTGACCAAACGACCTTGCATATCGTAGACCTGAAGCCGATAGGTGCCCGGCTCGCTGATATGGTATTGGATGGTCGTACTCGGATTGAATGGGTTCGGGTAATTTTGGTCGAGGATGAACGCTTGTGGAACGCCGACCCCGAGGTCGCTTGGCTCGTTCGCGACGAACATCGGTTGTCCCTCTACCGTGAGTTGTTTTACATAGTCATAGCCACGGTGAGGTGCGGCTTGGTATGGAAACGCGTTGAGCAGTGGAAGGTCGTTGGCCGTAGGGCCTGCTACATAATTGAGGGCACCTACGAGCGTTGGCGAGAGCAAATCACTGTAATCGCCAGCGGTTGCATCATCGAACGGCAGACCTACGGCAGCGAGCACCAAGCCGCCTACGGCTTGCAACTCGATGGTCGTCACGTCATCCTCCAGCCGACGGCCGTTGGGGAAGCCGTCCATGTGTGGAATGGCTTCGAGGTCCGTCGTTTGGTTGAAAGGAGGGGCTGTCAAGCCAATGGCTGCTGCACGAATCAATCCTTGACGTCCCCAGTCGCGGTACTCATCCGTGTCGCGTGGCGTTGGGGGTGTCGCCATGTTGAGGCGTAGCATGTCACCGCCGTAGAGGGTGCCGTTGTCGTTGGTGAGCGGCAAGAAGTTGTGGATGAAGGGCTTGCCTGGCGAGAGCGGTCCACCTGCTTTTCCGGTGGCGAGTTGGTAAGGAATAGCGTTGGGAACACCGTAGTAAAAGATGGGGAAGATGTCCGTCAAGCGCGGATCCGCCGGGCCAGCAAGTCCTGGTGATACGGGCACCGCAAAGGCCGTCCCACTAAGATCGGCACCCGCTTCGACGAGTTCATAGACGCCTTTTTGTCCATTGCGGAAGTCAAAGCCCGGACGCCCATCACCATCGATGTCGCCTACAGCTGGGTAGGTCATCGAAGGCATACGAAGCGCAGCCAGTGCAGGCACTGCCCCTCCGAATTGACTATCGTCCATGTACAGTGCGAGCTCTGGATTAGCGAAGTACTGCACAAAGTTCTGCTCGTCGGTGCTATAGGGTGTGACGGCGTTCCAGTAATCTTTCTGTCCAATCGGAATGACCGCCTCATTGGTTAGGGGCATGCCAAGCCGTGAAACCTGTACCCATGGGCCACTGTGCGTTGGCTTGCCTCCTAGCGGGTCGAGTGTGCGAATCTGTGGGCGGCTCGCCGATGCCCAGACGCCAATCACGTACTCCGGGTCGAGAATGCTTGTGGCGTCTTCCACCGGGCGTCCAAACTGCTGGAGCCGCTCAATGGGGATCTGCATCGAAATGGTGTGGGTGTTGAAGCCTGCTACGGCGTCCCGCGCTATGCTGGGGTTGCCCGCATCACCTCCAAACTGATCACGTGTTTGTCCTAGGTCAAAGATGCCGCCAAGGTCGACGAAGAATGCATCGTCGCGAGGTCCTGCAAAGATGACTTCTCCAGATGGAAGCGTTGCGATCGCATCTTGCACCAATTGCTCGTACGTCGTATTCAGCCCCGCACCGCCTTCGATGGAACGCGGGCCGATGTTGTTCGGCGGCACGACGCCACCCGTTAACAGCTCAGAAAACGTGAGGCCCCCGTCAATACTTCGCTCAACCGTATAGGTCGTCTTGAGGTTTTGCTTCCCAAGGCGAATGTTGAAGAAGGTCGTCGGGTCTTCGTTTTCATGCTGAAATGTGAAGCGGTAGGTTATGTCGTCCCGTGCTGAGCCGAGAGGCCCCGTAGAGGTTTGGTTTTTAATGTGGATCTCGTACCGGATATCTTCACCAAAGGTGGCATAGTTGGGGCCACCCTCTGGTAATTCCAGCGGAATGTAGTTGGCAATAATCGTCACGTAACCGGGCCGGTCGGGCGAGACGAACGCGTACAAGTCGGTGTTGTCGGCTAGGGGGTCTTGGCTGATGAGGGGTGCTTCGCGGTGGCTAGAGGCGTCGCCGTATTCGGGCAGCGCCATCAGGGCTAGGGCAAGACAAATTGCCAGCATACTGATGCCTAAGTAGCGTGTGGATGCTTTCATAGGATGGTAGGACTAGAATGGAGATCGGGAGGGCAGCTTTCGGTTGTCAGAGTTCCGTGAGCAGTCCCATCCCACGAAGCAGTCCCGCAACATCCCAGATGCGTTCGCTAGTCGTCACCTTGCCGCCGACGATAGTCAGGAGCGTGACGCCGCGCATAGACACACGTCGCCCGGTAGGGGGGATACGCATGAACGTGCCACGATGCGTTGCTTTCGCTTGCCACGTCATGGCAACGGCATCTTCAACGGCCACTACCCGGTTGCACTCCACAACCACGTCGGGGAATGCCGACATGTAGCGTTCCAAGTGCTTACGCAACAGTCGTGTGCCGAGCATCGGTCGAGCAGCGGCCACATCATGCCCAACAAAATCGGTCGCATACAACGCCAGTATCCGTGCGACATCGTGGGCATTCCACGCAGCGATGAGTTCGGCAACAAGAGCAGTGTGGGCGGTTGCTAGGCTATGGCAAGTCGTGGGCATGGGCTGGTCGTTGTTCAGCGTGTGCGAAACTGCACGGCCAAACTGCGCCATCTAGGTAGTCAGCGACCAGAGCAAAACCTGTTCAGGTCTTGTTCATGTTCTGTTCAGCCGAACACTACATTTCACCCAATTCGCGCGCCCACAGCCATGCGATCATTCGATTCGTGCCCTTGGATTTGTAGCGACGGAAGGTGCTGTACGACATGCCTAATCGCTCGGCGGCCTGCTCTTGCGAGCGCACAGGCTTCACATAGCACCGGTAGAGCACGCGGTGGTAGCGCGCATCGCGGGGCGTATGTTCAAGGCTGGCCAAGGCTTCTTCGAGTAGGG
>CAYYHN010000094.1:0-9966 GCA_964471245.1 uncultured Rhodothermaceae bacterium
TCCACACGCTTTGCCAGCGCGCCGACTTCAGCGTGTGCATTGTGCGGTCGAGGTCCGTCAGCGCGTGCAAGCGATGCTTGAGGTCATCGGCCGAGCGCGCCATGCGCAGCGCGGGCGGAGGCGTCGCACCCGCCACGCCGAAACGCAGTAGCAAGCTGGCATAGGCATGCGCCGACCAACGGGAACGCGCCAGCACTTCGGCGTCGCACGCGGCCTCGCGGTAGCGGTCGATCTGGGCTGCTAGCACGCGCACTAGTGGATGCAAGCCAAAGCAAGCCAGTACGCCACGTTCGAGCCAGCGCCGTAGGTAGTCGCCCCGGCGGATGTGGATGACTTCGTGAAGCACGATCATCTCCAACGCTTCGGCATCCTGCCAGACGGCTTCAGGGACGACGATGACGGCCCGCCACCAACCGAACGTCATCGGCACGGCCACATCAGACGCATGGGCCAACCGGATGCGACGGGCAGCGTGCCCAGCCTCGGCCAGCACATCAGCCAACGCTGTGTATGCTGGAGATTCCACGTAGACCAAGCGTTGCTTTAGGCGGTGGAGCAGCCATGCATCGCGCAACAAGCGTAGCACACCAAATAACGCAGCCAAGGCCATCAGCAATGTACCTAGCCCAACCCAAAAAGCGAGACTGGGTTGCCATGCTGCAACCGTGCTGGCAACCTCAGATGTAGCACCTTGGCTGGCTTGCGGCAACATAGCTTCATTTAACTCAAACCTATAATCTTCGACATCCTTATATCTTTCAGCCTTATAAAACGACAGATTAGCTCCATCCACCGCATTTTCTTCGACATACTTAGCAGAAATGTCGAACTGAATATCAACTGGAATTACAGCGTAACTGGCAAGGAGCAGTCCAAACGGAAGCATAAGCAGCAACCCGGTGCGTACGTTGGTGTGTAGCAGCGGATGGGCATGACGCCAACGGTGCAATACAAGCAATAACACCGCAGCGACAAGTGTCCACGTAAGCACAGGCATCCAGAAGCCACTCAGTGCGGCGCTGCCGAGGACCGTCAGTTTGTATGTGAAGTCGTACCACATGGGCGCTGGAGTCTTCGTGTATTCATTAATCTAGTTCAAAGCCGTGAAAGAAACGGCTAGCCTCATGCCACGGCGGTAGCAGACAGCGTCAAATAGACTGCGGTCCGCTCGTCATCTGCGGTGTTATCTCAGCACGGCGTCGGCTGGTTTGCATCAGGTTGAGGAAGTCCTGCACGTAGGTCGGCCCGTTCTTGTAGCGGCCAATGGGTATCCCCGGCGGAGGCGCCGTTAGATGACGCACCCACAGCACGCGCGACCCATCCGTGACGGGCGCAGCAAGCTCTACTTCGACGTACGGGTGGTCGGGATGCGTACGGATGGGAATACGAAGCGTCGTGCCCTCGACCTCGACGCCCCATGTGGGTGCATCGGGCCACCAGTCCTGATCATAGCGCCTTCCACTCAGGATGAGTGTGCCATATTCGGGCACAGCTAGATGTACAAAATCAAGGTTCCAATTGATATGGGGAATATGGGGCATGGTAACCTCTTCCCCATTGATGTGGACAGGATTGAAGGCCATGCCTGTATCGTGGGCCTCACGACCACGTTGTAACGCTGCGCGTTGGGTATTGTCAATTGGGATAACAAGAGGTGGCGTATCGCTCTCAACCATCCACCCCTGATTTTCGTTTAAAAATACTCCTGCCATTATCTGCACCCTACCGATGGTGGACAAGGTCATTGCATCATCTTCAAAGAACGTCAAGGTATACTGGCCTCCTTTCCACAAAGTAAAGCCTGACGCTGGGTCAAAAGTAGTCACCTGCCCAAGACCATCTAGCGTCCTCAACTCAAAAGGTGCTTTTGGCGTGAGTAAGATGCGTATGCGTTGGAACCCGCGTCCAATGGGTGTACCACCGAGCAAAATCCCCTCGGCATTGGGCAATGAGATGCGGATTTCTTGCATGGGTAGATCCTGCTTGGCATAGCTTGAGGCAGGCTTACTTGGTAAGTCGAGCGTTCCTAAGCGGACCACTTGAGCAGGCCAAGCAACTTTACTAGATAATGGAAACGGCGGCCCCGCCATACGCGGAGGTAACGTCGAGCGACTAAAGAACTGAAATGTATCTATTGTATTTGACTCGACATCAACTCGGTGTAGTGATCGCACTTTGCCGAACAGTTCTTTTTCCACTGCCTGAATGACAGCCACGGGATCATTACCCCAAGCAGGAAAGAAACGTCCGTAGATGGCAGACCACCCATCCAACGCTGAGACCTGCTCAGGACGAAGGGTGAGATGGAGGTCATTCGTGCGTATTTCAATCCGGTTCAACTCACGCGTACCAATCGGCTTCGAGCCTTGAAACGGTCGATTGCTCCATACAAGCAACCCGTGGTTTGATGTGAAGAAGTACGAGAGCCGCTCGGTATCGAGTAATTCAGCAGCATGGTCAATCAACTCGGATCTGGGTCTGCTCTGATAGCGAAAATCCAGACGTTGCCCCTTAAGAAGCAGCCCCATGGTGTGAGCGGGCAGCTTCGCTATAACGTCGTGATCTTGCCCAACAATCAGCGCTGAACCTGACTCATCGACGGTAGAGAACCGAACATCAAGAGTTGCGGCTTGGCGCAACCCGAATGCTGTGCTGCTGTCGAAATTCGGCACGTGGCGCACGTATATCCGGCGGTATCCTGCGTCAAAGAAAGGTGTCTCGTTCTCGATCCGGAGCGTCTGCCCACGCAAGTTGAAAATCTGTAATGTGTTGCCCTCAGTTAATCCGCGTAGATTGTGCTCCGGCAACGGCATCAGCGATAGGATAGCAAGGCCAAACGACTCGTGATAAATGTAACTATTCCTCCATGTAGGTAGGCTCAGGACAACATTAGGACTACGATGAATGCGCGCGTCGTCGAGATAGATGGTTACGTTTTCTAAATGAAGCGGTGCATCAAAACCTGCTTGCAGGCTGTCGAGCCCGGTATGGATGTCTTCTTCGTCTTCGTACTGCGCGAGAATGTAGTTGGGAATGCGCTCAGCGTGGAAGACAACCATCGACGTGGCTAGCAACGCAACGAGACCAAGCGCCATCCACACGCTTTGCCAGCGCGCCGACTTCAGCGTGTGCATTGTGCGGTCGAGGTCGGTGAGCGCGTGCAGGCGGTGCTTCAGGTCATCGGCCGAACGGGCCATGCGCAGCGCGGGCGCAGGCGTCGCACCCGCCACGCCGAAACGCAGTAGCAAGCTGGCATACGCATGCGCCGACCAACCCGAGCGGGCTAGCACCTCGGCATCACACGCCGCCTCGCGGTAGCGGTCGATCTGGGCTTCGAGCACGCGCACCAGTGGATGCAAGCCGAAGCAGGCAAGCACACCGCGTTCGAGCCAGCGCCGCAGGTAGTCGCCCCGTCGGATGTGGACGGCTTCGTGGAGCACCACCATCTCCAGCGCCTCCGCATCCTGCCAAACGGCTTCCGGGACGACAATGACGGGCCGCCACCAACCGAAGGTCATCGGCACCGTTACATCCGGTGCATGGGCTAGCCGAATTCGCCCTGCTGCGCGACCTGCTTCGGCTAGCATGTCCGCAAGTGCGGTGTAGGCTGCGGTATCTGCGTAGGTTAGTTGCTGTCGGAGGCGGCGAAGCAGCCATGCGTCGCGCACGAGCAAGAAAAGGCCAACCAACGCAGATAGACCGATCAGTAAGGTGGCCAACCCAACCCAAAAGACAGGGCTCGGCTGCCACGGTGCAGGTGCAAACGGCACGATGGGCGTGTCCTGCACAGGCGGTGGCGTGAAGGTGGCCGAGGAAGCCGTTTCCGGCGGCACAACGAAGGGCGCGGGCTCGACGTTGGGGTGCGCAACAGCGGGCGCAGGAATGTCGAAGGCGACATCAACTGGAATCACGACTTGCGCGACAAGCACGAGGCTCAGGGGCAGCATCAGCAACAGTCCAGTGCGCAGGTTGGTGTGCAGTAGCGGATGCGCACCGCGCCAGCGATGCAGCACGAGCAACAAGGCGGCTGTGATGATTGTCCAAGTCAGCAGGGGCATCCAGAAGCCACTGAGCGCAGCGCTACCGAGGGCCGTGAGGTGCTGGGCAAGATCGTACATGCGCGCGTCGTATTAAGCGTCGTCGGTAGAAGCATTGGGATCCTGCGCGGCCAGTTTGGCCATGATGGCTTGGATCTCAGCCCGGTCGTCGTCGGACAGGTGGTCTTGGTTTACTAGCGTGTTCACCAATGCCATCGGCGAGCCACGAAAGACTTTGTCGATGATGTCGGAGAGGACTGTGCTGCGGACTTGCTCGGGCGCTTTGGCGGGCGAGTAGATGTAGGCCGTGCCGTCTTTCTCGTACTGGAGGTAGCCTTTCGTCGCCAGCTTCTTGAGAATGGTCATGACCGTCGTGTAGGCCACCTCGCGCTGCTGCAAGACCCGTGCGTGCACCTCGGCCACGGTAGCGCGCTTCAGTTCCCAAACCAGTTGCAGCAACTCCATCTCGGCCTCGCCGAGCGGTACAAACGAACGCTTTTTCATGATACCCTACAGGTTGGACCGAATTACGACGATCATAATACGACGATCATCGTAAATAAATAAGTCGGTGAACCAAAATGTTAAAACGCCGAGCAACCGATTGGTCACCCGGCGTTATACAGAGACGCTGGATTCAAAAAAAATAAAACGCCCGGCAGGCCCCGTTTCCCGCCGGGCGTTCCCCCGACCGCATACACACCCTGAGTTTTCCCCGTCCAGGATGCGGATGCAGTTTTTAAGCTTGGTGTTTGGTTTTTGGTAGTTCGTGCTTGGTTTGCTTCGTCCCGTCGCCCAACTCCAATGAAGTACAAGACTTCAGGAAAGCAAAGCCTGTCAACTATCCACGATTTACCATCAACAATCCTCTAGTTTCCGCTGCCGTTGACTTCGATGACCGTGCCGTCATCAAGAACGATGACTTCGGGCTCGGGCGTCATGGCGGGTGCGTCGAGCATCACGTCGGCGTCGCCGGTGCCGAAGCCATCGAGGAGCGATGGATCGAAGTTGATGCCGAGCGAGGTGGTGCCGGTGCGCAGGACTGGAATCAGGATCGAGATCGAGCGGCCATCGGGTGCGATGTTAACATCGGCTTCGATGCCCTGCACGTCGAGGTAGCCTGCAAGGTTGCTGTCGAGGCGGATGTCGAGCGTGAGACCTTCGATAACGTTGCCTGAGCTGTTGATGATTTCCAGCGACATGCCGAGGTCCGAGAAGCCACCCATCAGCACGCGGACGTTTTCCTTCTGGACCTGCCAGTTGTACACGTCGCGCAGCGTCGTCACCCAGCTTCCGGTGTCGCGGGCGAAGCCAGCCATCTGCGTCAACACGGCGGCTCGGCTGGTCGTCTGCGTCAGGAACTCGGGGTGGTACGGCAGGATGTAGAGCCCACCGAGGTCGTGCATCTGCGTGAAGTCTTCGGCATAGGCGCGGAAGAGGCCTTCGGGCATGGCGCCATCGGGCTGTGTATTGAAGATGTTGTAGTCGTCGCGCGTCAGCAGTGGAAAGTGGAAGATGCGGCCAACACTCGGCACCGTGCTCATGGCCGTAGCCGGCGGGGCCGGGCGGCTGAAGCTGCGGCGACGCGTCGTCGGGGCGACGGTGAAGTTGTCCATCGAGACCTCACGGTAGTCGGCATCGGCAAGCCACGAGACGTGCCCAGCTGAACCGCTCACGTCCGTTGGTGGGACGAGCAGGTAGCGGAGGCCTGCGCTGCTCATGGCACGTGCCGTATTGGCATCGAAGAAGCCACCGGGCGGGAAGAGGCCGCTCACAGGCAGCGTGCTGCTGCGTCCGAGGGCACCACGCGCCGTCGAGAGGCGCTCCGCCTGCGTTGGCAGGGCTTGGTTGATCAGCACGTTGTCGGTGTCTCCAGCGATGGCGATCTCACCCAGCGTGTTCATGCGGCGCACGAGGTCGCCGTACGTCCCGGCCTCGCTCGACGTCAGGAAGAACGTACCCGTCGCGTTGCCCGCTTGGAGGGCATCCAGTGCGAGCTTCATGCTCGAACGAAAGCGTGGGGCGTCGAAGCCTACGTTGGGCAGCGCCGCCATCACCATGGCTGACTGCATGCCTTGCGGCCATTCGCGCACCGCCACGGTCGGCGTGTACGTGACGTAGGCCAAGGCGTTGATCATCATCGTCTGGTAGACGCGTTGCTGTGCAGGTTCACGTGAAACGTCTTGTGGATTGAAACGCGTCCAGAAGAAGCGCCCTTGGTTGCGCTCGCCGTAAAGGATTAGGGTTGCATCTGCGAAGGGATCGCTCAGCGGATCGGGCGCATTGTACGTGTGCAGCCGACCAATGCTGTTCGACGTAATCGAGCGGACCGCCATCAGCGGCTCTTGCGCCGCAATATTCAGACGGAAGCCAGCGGGAATGCCATCGGCTGGGGCATGATCGCCACCAAGCGCCTGCAAGATGCCGTACGGTTGTGCGGGCAGCCCAGCGACCCATTCGCCGCCAAACTCTTCGAAGAGGAAGCTGTCGTTCTCGATGCGGCCGCGTTCGTTGTAGTAGCCCGTCAGGCCAGAAGCGATGACGCCTCCGCCTTCACGCATGAAGTTGCGAATGGCCCGGCGCTGGCGGTCCGAGAGCAAATCGGTGGCGGGCAGAATCATCACCCGTGTCTCGCGTGGCAAGCGGTTCAGTTCCTTGTCACTGATCACCTTGTACGGCACTTTCAGGCCAAGCAAGAAGACCTCCCATGAGTAGACAGCATCCTGCACGCGCTGGCGACCGTCAGGCATGCGGTCCATCTGCGACGACGACAGAATGACGACCGGGACTTCGCCGTTGGGGCGTGCCCGGAGGGCGTCGAGTCGGTTGCTCACCGCGGGGGACGGCTGCGTCAGCGCGACTTGGTTACGGACAGCTTGTGCCTGCACGGGCATAGCCAGCCCGGTCAGTAGCACTAGCACGCCCAACCACAGGGCTCCGTATGCGCTTTTGATGTGATGTTTCATGGTCGTTTCTTGACTAGCAGTCAAACGGGGTTGCATTAGGGGTGGAAAGGATGGAGGGCGAGACAGGATGGAAAGCTGGTGCTCAACGAGATAGGCCAACGCTTTCCATCCTATCCAAGCTGTTCTCCTCTCCAAACAGCGATCGCGGCAAATCGCCTAGTCGTCCGCTAGCAGCGGCGAGCGTTCGCTCTGGTCTTCCAGCAAGTCGATGTGGAAGATGCGGTACTGCTGCGGGCGCAGTTCTTCGATAGCAATGTTGAGGATGCTGCGGTCGTCCGACAGTTGCCAGTTGACCTCTTGCGCTTCATCGCCTGTGATCACGTCGCCGACGTTGACCAGTTCAGGGCGGATGATGACGCCGCCACCAAGCGGAATACGTTTCGGCAAGGCAATGCTCAGCGTCACGTTCTCAGCCAAGTGCCCGTTGTCGTTCGAGACGCGGACAAAGAGGCGGGCCGGGCCGCGCTGCTCGACATCGGAGTTGAGGCCGCGGTGGATGCGCCACCATGCAGCCATCTCATCGCCGGGCACAACCCAGAAGTTGCGGGCACGCAGGTCTTGTGCGATGGTGCCGAGCACGCCTTGGCTGCGCGCCAGCCCATTCGTCGAGTAGACCAAGCGGTACATGCTGTTCTCGTAGGCTACGCGCTCAATGTCTTCGAGGTAGAACGCAGCGGCTACGTCGCCGTTGCCATCGAGTGCGGCCATGCGTTCTTGCACTTCGCTGTCGTGGCGAGCCGTGTACCCGATACGCGTCAGCGTCTCGTAGGGCGACCCCATGATCTTCGGCATCATCCGGCGACCCACAGAGTCGGGCAGGAAGTAGCGGTAGCCCGCTTCCGAGAGGCCGTGCATTGTGAAGCTGATCAGGCGGCCACTGCCGTCTGGATTGGTGCGCACAATGCCGTAGTTGCCCAACTTCGACGAGCGGTAGCCCGTCACCTCGCTGCCAACAACACCTTCGAGGGTCGCTTTGAGCGAGCGGAGGCGCGCTTCTTGCTCCTGCTCGGTGCCGTCGCCGTTGTCCTTGAGATCGTCGAGCACACCTACATCACCGGCTTGGTGCAGATTGCGGAGCAGGCCTGCATCCGAGCTGTTGATGCCTTCGGGACGCACGAAGTACGTACCACGGAAGCCTGCACGGCGCAGCTCTTCGGCTGCATTGTTAAAGTTAGCAATGGGGCCTTCGTCAGCTACACCTGCGATCACGGCACCACCTTCGTGCTGGCGGAAGCTTCCCGCAACAGCTTGGTGCGGCCACTCACGGACCCACGAGGTAGGCGTACCACGCAGGTAGTCCATCACATTGACGAAGAAGCGACCCACCTGCTCGTAGTCTTCTTGGTCACGACGCTGAATGTTCGTAATCGACTCAGGCTGATAAACGCTCACAGCGTCGCGCTGGAAGCCCATGTAGACGAAGCGCCCTTGGAGGTACGTGCCATAGACAGCCCCAGTCGAGTTTTCGAGCGACGATGCAACGAGTTGGTCGCGGTCAACAGCAAAGTCATACCAGAAGCCAGCGGCGCGGGCACGGTCTTCCAAGACACGCACCTTCACACCCGGGTTGTAAATCTGGATTTTAGCGCGGTACCCACTAGGAATATTGGCCGTCAGTGGCGAGTTGCCACGCAATGTGAAACGGCGTACCCCCGAGCCAGTGCGCGGATACGGGATCTGGTTGCGTGTGTCGCCGCCAATCCACGTGTAGTACGAGAGCACAACGGCCTGCTGCTGACGGACCTGCCCATCGAGGTCGCGGAGTGGGCCGGTGTATGGGCGTGCTACCGCGAAATCGTGCCGCGGGAAGCGGTAGTTGGTGGTGTCCGACCACCAGGTGTAGCCACGTAGCGGGGCATAGTCCATTGCCTCCGCTTCTTGGCGCATTTCACGGTCACGGTTCGACAGTTCAAGGTCGGTAATATCGTTTAGCAAACCATCTGGAATGTAGACACCTGCAGGCGTAATGCCAGGAAAGGTGTCGGTATAGATCCGGTAGTTGCCTGCGCCGCGATCTACAAAGCCTTCAAAGCCTACACCAAAGATGTCCTCAATGAACGACCAGCCCCGCCAATTGCCATTTTGATCGTAGAGACCTGGCGTCCATGTGGCCAGCACGTTGCCGCCCTCACCCATGAAGTCCTTGATCTGATTGATCTGTAGGTTACTCAGCGCAATCGACGAAGGCAGGATCAGCACATCGTAGTTGTCGATCAGGTTGCCCTCTTCCAAGTCCGCATCGCTGATTTCACGGTGCCGGATCTCAAGATTGGGATCCATAATGAAGTTCCGCCACGACTCGACGGAAGCCTCCACACGCTCAGCAGCGCGGCCATCCAACGGATTGAGCGTCTGATAAGCGCGAATCGTGTAGGCGCTGTTCAGGATTGCCACACGTGGATTGCGCTGACTGTCGAACAACCGCGCTGGAGAGGTTTCGCGGATGCTGAACGCCCCCAAGGCGCTCTCCAGCAACAGGATGTAGACGAGGATACCGGCGGCGAGGGAAGTCAACCCAAGGGTGACAAACCACAGTGTACCGATCCGTTCGAGTTGAAAACGTGCCATAATGACGTTCGGGGTAAAAAATCGCTCGGGGAATGCAGGCTAGCAGGCGGGACCGGGGCAGACCCGGTGCGGAGCTGACGCTGACGCTACATCAGCGCCTGCTCCTCTAGGGACCTTCCGTTCCTGCGTGGTACCTACAACCACGCCATGCCTTCGTCTTTCTGCGGTGTGGCCGTACGGGCCACCGCGACGGGCTGCTGCGTGTCGACCGGGATGAAGCCCTGGTCGGTGTACTCGTAGAAGAAGTTCGATGACGCGGGCTGCGCGGCGCGGACTTGTGCCTGCGGGTAGCCTGCCTGCGGCGCGGCCAAGCGTGCCTGCGGGGCGTACTCGGGCTGCTGGGCCACGGCCTGCGGGGCGTACATGTTGACGTTCACTGGCTGGGCCTGAGGAGC
>CAYYHN010000095.1:0-9873 GCA_964471245.1 uncultured Rhodothermaceae bacterium
TACCGTCGCCGGTGTGCTCAAAGACCGCGTCGTGGTAATGGTCGACGATTCCATTGTTCGCGGCACCACAGCCAAGTTACTCGTTAAGATGGTTCGAGAAGCTGGTGCCCGCGAGGTTCACTTCCGCGTGACCTCGCCGATGGTTGTGAGCCCATGTTACTATGGCATGGACTTTCCCAGCGAAGAAGAATTGCTCGCCAATGAGCACGACCGCAATGTGCATGCGATGCAAAAATGGCTAGGCGTGGACAGCCTGCGATACCTGTCTGTGGGTGGGCTTATGAAAGCGGTCAAAAAAGCCAATCCGAGCAACGGGACGGGCTATTGCAACGCCTGCTTCAGTTCGAACTACCCCGTCCGCGTAGATTCAGGTGTGACGAAAGAATTGTTCGATCAATAACTCAGTTACCCGAAAAAGCTGGTTTACGCTGCGTCTTCTGAGTCAAGGATGTAAATCTGCGGCAGGTTGCGTCCAAGTTGCCCGTAATCGAGTCCATAGCCTAAAACGAATAGGTTATCGATACGGAACCCGACGTAGTCGAGTGGCAGATCGACTTTCGTGGCCTCATGCTTGTGCAGCAAGACGGCAACGCTGAGGGAAGCAGGTTCGTAATCCCGCATCATCTTCAGGATGTAGTCCATCGAGAGGCCGGTATCCACGATGTCTTCTACGATGATGACATGACGCCCCGTGATGTCTGCATCGATTTTTTTTAGATCTGTGACCACCCCGGACGAGATCTTGTCGGCTCCGTAGGATGACAGCTTCATAAAGTCGACCTCACAGTCGATGCTGACAGCCCGCATCAAATCCGACAGGAACATAAACGCTCCGTTTAGTACGCCAATCAGGATGGGGTTTTTGCCTGCGTAGTCTTGGCTGATGGCCTCACCGATGGCCGTCACGCGGGCATGGAGGGTTGTTTGATCGATGTAGGGTACGAAGCGTTCGCCGTTGCAAAACACTTCGAGAGGCATATCCGTAACCGTCATGGCTGACTCACTATCTACTGATGGGCATACAGGCAAGAAAGGTAGCACCTAGCACAGGCTTTCCCTGCATGAATTTACAGAAGTCCAGCCGCTAACTCGCACGAATCCATTCCAGTTTCGCAAGTCGCCGACTTTCTGGTTTCACTTTGACGCGCTCACTCAGCCGAACACCGGGCAACCAAATTATTCCCCGGTCATCAACGACAACCAATCGCTGCTTGCGCGTATGGCTTGGAATTTTAGCATCCGCCAGCAGGTCGCTTATAAGCTTGGTATGCTGCATGCCCAACGGCTGCATGCGATCCCCATCGCGCCAATACCGGATTTGGATCGAGCCGTGTATTTGTTCCAGATCCAGCATTTCTTCGTAGGCTCCACCACCCTGTAGCGACGTAGGTCTTTTTGACTGAATCGTAAGTCTAAACGTCCCACCACTCGTGTGCGCTTCGGCATTTGGCTGAACCACCCATGCTCGCGTCCGATCCTCAACTTCATTCGCTCGCTTGAACACGAGCGCTCCCCGTTCGCGCCAAACAGTCCCATGCGGCAATGGAAGCACACGCCCAACCTGCGACGCAAGCAATTGATCTAACTGATTGCCTAGCACAAATGACTTCGCAATCGGCCCACACCACGTCGAAGCCGCCTGAAGGAGTAACGCCATACGAATAGCAGGCCGCTGCCCCTGCACCAGATCCATGTGCACAAGCCCACCAAAGCCGGTCGCCTTAGTCGCTTCTTGCCATAGCTTCTCCATTCCCGGCGCAAACCACTCTGCATGGTAATCGCGCAAGATATCCGCTCCCTGCACAATATGCTGCCCAACGGTGTCGCCAAACACCGCTTCAATCGCCGGGAGAATGGTGTGCCGGATGGCGTTGCGACGATACTTCGTGGATGCATTGGACGCATCCTCTCGCCAGGCCCAGCCTTCCCTGCGTGCCAGCGCAATTAATTCGCTTCTGTCAATAGTTAAGAGCGGCCTAATCAGCTTGACAACATGTCCTTCATCTAGCTGCCGGACCATAGGCATGCCTGTGAGGCCCTCAATACCTGATCCTCGGAACAGGTTGAGCAAAACCGTTTCGACTTGATCTCGGCGATGATGCGCGACGGCGACCCATGAGATGTTGCGCGCCGTCGCTGCCGCTGCAAAGCGCTGATAGCGAATACGCCGCGCTGCGTCTTGCAAGGAATTCGTTTCTGGAAGGGTCACGCGCTCCACCGTGCATGCTAGATCTAACGCACGGCACAGGGCTTCCACAAAGCGAGCATCGTTCTCTGATGCAGCGCCTCGTACCTGATAATTTATGTGTAGTACCTCAACCGGATACCCAGCCGCATGCAACACCCGAAGCAGTACCACAGAGTCCAATCCACCACTCACTCCGACGAGCAGCTTGGCACCTGAAGGAAGACCACAGGAAGCCAGATTCGCTTGAACAGCATCGAGAACCATCAGGAAAGCGACCCGCTAAAAAGCAGCTTCTTGAAGACGTCTGCGGTTAACGTGACGACAACGGAATCGCCGAACGGGGTATGCGTTGGCATCCCGCATGCTTGCCACTGCTTTACCATGCTGAGCATTTCAGCATCCCGCAGCACCGCGCCTTTGCGCACGGCATGTCGACGGGCCATGCTGCGCGCTACTTTCGTGCGCGGCGATTCCGCCTTATCGTCAAGCTGGGCAGCATACTGATCGAGCACATCTTGCAGCAGATTGGTCTCGCCCCCTTGGTGCACCGAAGTGGGCACGCCTCGCAGCACCACCGAGCGACCGCTGAAAAATGCAAAGTCGAACCCAAGGTTACGCACATCCTGCTCTAGTTCACGCAGCAAGTGATGCTGGGCTGGAGTGAGGTCGATGGTCTGCGGAAACAGCAGTTGCTGGGTTGCTCCTGTACCCTCCTCCATCGATTGGACGGCTTGCGCATACAACACACTCTCGTGCATGGCCTGCTGGTCGAACACCTTGCTCTCCGTTGCATCGTCTAAAACAATCCACGTCCGCATAAGCTGCATGCGTGGTAGCGCGGTGAGGTCTTTCCTCTGCACCGAGGGCGCTGACGGCTGTAGTTCAAGCGCCGTGTGTGCCTCCTCGGCGGCACGCGTATCGAACAACTGCGCACTAATTTCGCCCGGCAGCATGAACGTGTCTGTGACCTTTCGCTGCTCGTGCGTCCCGACATCTGAGGAAGCCAGCCCGGATGCACGCTCCGAGGATTGGTGATCGCTGCTTGGCTTTGGTCGACCGGAAGTGGGTAGCTTTGTTGGTGTTGATGCCTTGGGCCGATCCCGCAAGGATGCAGAACTCGAGGGCAGCTTAGCACTCGAAAGCGATGGGATTGGAGTCGCCTTGCTGGCATCGATGCGGGCAGCAGTTTGCTCGTCAGTTGCAGCTTGGGCCTCTTCGAAACTAGGCGTCAAGCTGTGTGCATCGAGGGCCTTTTTGACTACGGCTTGCACGTATCCATACATGCCGCGTTCGTCGTCAAACTTGACCTCAAGCTTGGTCGGATGCACGTTGATGTCGACGTGACGCGGATCGATAGACAGGAACAGGGTATAGAATGGATACGCCTTCTCGCCGAGTAACGTGCCATAGGCTTGCTTCACCGCATGGTCGAGGTAACGATTACGCACGAAGCGGTTGTTAATAAACAGGTACTGCTCGCCACGGCTGCGTTTATGGTAGTGGACATCACTCACCCACCCCATCACAGCAACATAGCTGGTCTGATCATCAACCTGAATAAGATGCTGCCGGTGATTTGCACCGAATAAGTCCACGATGCGCTGCCGCAATGCTTCTGGGCGTGCTGTGCCTTTGGCTGGCTCGGGTAACGCGTACACCGAATGCCCATTGTGCGTAAGGACGAATGCAGCATGTGGGTTCGAGAGCGCCAGAAACTGGAAGGTCTCTACTAAATGCTTAAACTCCGTCGCAGGAGACTTCAGGAAGTTTCGACGAGCAGGCACGTTGAAGAAAAGGTTGCGCACCGAAACGGACGTGCCTTCGGGAGCCGAACACGGCCCCTCGTGATAGACGCTGCCACCATCCAACTCGATCTGATACCCAACGGCATCGGTTCGCCTGCGGGTGCGCAGCGTAACTTGCGCCACAGCCGCAATCGAAGCAAGTGCCTCTCCGCGAAAGCCCAGTGTATGCAAGCTTTCCAAGTCTTCGACTGCGCGAATCTTACTCGTTGCATGCCGCAAAAAGCTGCGCTTGGCATCTTCAGGTCCCATCCCACAACCGTTGTCGACCACTTGGATCAGCTCACGCCCGGAGGCCTTCAGGTGCAGTTCTACGCGGGTTGCGCCAGCATCCAAGGCGTTTTCCATCAACTCTTTGGCGGCCGAAGCGGGCCGCTGCACCACCTCACCAGCCGCAATCTTGTTGGCCAACGCATCCGGCATGACGCGGATGATGCTTTCGGGTGCGGCTTGCACCGATGGTAACGTAGGGGAATCGGACATGGAGGTGGGCAGACGACAGGTCGGAGTAGTGATGCGCGAGCTTAGCCAAGCTGCGAATACACGTAGACCGCGAAGGAGAGCAGGATCACGAAATAGATGATGCCAGCAGGACTGCGGCGACGGCGCGCACGGCTCTTAATGCGGATACGCTCTTTCAGTTTGCGCTCGCGCTCTGGGTTGTAAAATCGCGGTTCGTAATCAAAACGGCGGTTCTTGCGCTGCCGAGGTCTGAGCAGACTCATACGCCTTGGGGATTGGAATGGAGATGGTTTATACCCCGCCACAAAGTCGGCGTTCCTAGGTCATTGGAGCGAACTCACGTGGCTTCGGTGTTGAAACAAGACCGTTTCAACCAAGAAAAGGTTGCTCCATTCAACCCAACACCACATAGGATACAAACAGCCAATACAGCGGCGCAGTAACAATAAGCGCATCAACCCGATCGAGCATACCGCCATGCCCTGGCAACAACGTACCGGAGTCTTTAACACCAGCTGCACGCTTGAGATGACTTTCGGCTAAGTCCCCCAATTGACTCACCCCGCCAGCCAAGCCAATAACGACGGCAAGATGCCAAGGAGCGAGCAGATCCGGCTGCCAGAGGTAAAATGCACCAGCAATCAAGACTGCTCCCAACACGCCACCAGCGGCTCCTTCCCACGTCTTTTTCGGTGACACCTTAGGTGCAAGTGGGTGCTTCCCAAACGATTTGCCAAACACATAGGCCAAGGTGTCAGTCGCCCAAATCATGACAACCGGGAGCAGCGTGAGCAGAGTCGCGTCGAGGCTAAATTGTGGACCTGCATCAAGGCGTACCAAGAGCAGCGTTGCCAACATTGCAGCAGGATAGACAACGCTCCATACCGTTGCCCCAAGTCGTGGGAACACGTTTGCTTCAGGGGATTGCAGGCCAGCATAGAGGAGCGCACCGACACCAACTACAGCAGCGATCACCAAAGCGGGCGCCCACAACGCCGACAGAACCACCAGCGCTGCTAAGAACAAGCCCAGTCCTTTGTACGGCAACGATCCGACCTGACTGAACAGCGTCATAGCCTCGGATTGGGTGAGCAGCACAGCAACAAGCATAAAGCCTGCGAACACCGCTCCTCCCACATACGTGACCGCCAGAATCAACGGAACACCAATGAGCGCTGTTAAAAGCCGTAAGGACAAATTTGACACGACTGCCTCGCTTGGCTCACGAAGGTGAGGTCGTCTCGTCGCCTTCGTCTTCAGAAGGCGGCGTCAAATGGATCATCTCAGCACCCGAGTCGAACAGCGTCTGCTTTTCATTCACTGGTGCATCATCCAACGAGGGGTCGGCGGCGAGTGCAGCCGCTTCAAGTTCATCGTCACTGACGATTGGCGTTGCCAATAAGGCCTTGGCTGCGGCTTCGTCTTGGGGCTGTATCATGACATGGACACGCGCCAAATCGCCATGCGTCAAATTGAAGGCGTGATCGCGCTGTGATAACACGACGGCGGAAATTCCGGCATCATCAAGGCGATCACGGACGATGTCCGCTTCGTAATCGGTGCCGCTTTTGAACACCGAGATCCATCCTTCATACGATTGCTTCGCCATACCACTTCCGGGTTCGTTAGGAGTATCGATGCAAAGTAATCATTGAGGGGGCCGCACACAATGTGGCGGCTCCGGTTCTTTTTGCGCTACGCAGAACTTCGATTCTCTGATTCGAAAGACTCCGCTGTTTTTCCAGGGAAAATGCGAACCAAAAGCGCAAAGAGCACAACACTACCAAGCGCAAGGTACCACGGAACTTCGACGGTGGAAAGCATCTCCATATCCAAACTATCCGAATGTGCAGCATACGTCCCAACGCTTACAGCAAATCCATTGTTCAGAAAGTGCACGAGGATCGCAGGCCACAAACTGCCCGTTTTCCATGTCAGCCATGCCATGTAGCCACCAAGCAAAGCGAGTGGGACTACCTGGGCAATGCGGAGATGGAAAAACCCAAATACCACACCGATGATGATGATGGCGACCATCGGCCGAACGACGCGTTCCAACTGCGTCTGCAAATATCCACGGAATAGCAATTCTTCGCAGATGGCGGGTGTAAGCGCCAAGACGAATAGGTTAAAGTAGAAGCTGTTCTCTTGGGTAATCACTTGCTCGATGATTCCCATCTGCATCGCTTCCATCTCGACCCACCAATCCGGCAAGGGAATTTGACTGTTCAGCAACCCAAGGTATTGCATCAAGGGATACAACACGACCCAACCTAGCACACTGAGTCCCAAGGCCAAAATCGTTGAACCGTGCAGGCGCAGAAACGCTTTTACGCGACTTGAGTGCATGCGGGTAATGAGCCACGCTGGTAAGGCCAAGCCAAGTACTTGGGCAAGCGTGTTGGCAACCATGAACGAGCGAATATGCTCACCAATGCCCGTTGTAAGCGCAGTACTCAGTTCGGCAGGCGGTACGCCTTTCGCCACCAGCATGACTAAGAAGCCCACGGCTCCTATGATCTGCATCCCCAACCAAAGACCAACGGCAACCACTACCAGGGTTAACCACGGCGAAAACCCATTGCGTTCGAGCACGCCATCGAGCAAAAATACGTCGCCAGAGCGCGTGGTTACTAGGTGCTCATGGTGCGAATGATGCGGGCTGTCGGTAGGTTTCGTAGGCTGGTAGACAACTGGATCCATGTGGTGGACTCATACTGGTCAGGAAATACCCCGCTAGCTGACCTCGACTTCAAGGATGCGGCGTAGACGGTTTACAATGGTGCGTAAACGGGTGTACACGTATTTATGATTCTCGTATTGCATTACTTGCGCAATTTGATGCGCCTTCATGCCCTGCTCAAACCTCAGAAGCACAAGCAATTGATCCTCGGGCTGGAGTTCAGAAATGGCCTCGCTCAACATTAAATATTGTCGCTCCGTCTCATCCAAACTCAGTCCATCACCACCACTCGTCGTCTTCGACTCCAACTGGAAGCCTACTTCCTTTAGTTCATCAATAGAAACAGGAGCTTTGTTGACGTTCATTGCTGCGAGCAGATGCCAACGCTTGTTGATTGTCAACAGGTCATTAATCTTTTCAACGGCTTTGATTACATCAAATGTTGTACATGGGATACCATACTGCCCACTCACAGCATGTGCTATCTCTTCGTGGGAATGTTGATCTTGGTAGTATAGCCGAAAGATTAGCTTCTCACGCTCATCGAGCTTTGAGATGACTGAATTCGGTATAGAGCTCGCACGTCGCTTCCGAAAGCGATCGCGGCAGGCATTGGCAACGACTACACTTAGCCACGGGGTCAATTCACTATCTAGGCGAAATCGTCGTAGCACGGCAAAATCATTTGCGCGAAATCGTTCGCAAATAGCAGTATAAACCTCCATTATTTCATCCGGATCGCGCATGAAGCGTCGAATCATCCGAATGATGATTGGCGAGTAGCGCTCGAGCAGCTGGTCGTAAGCCCCCTGAGGGTCCTTCTTAAACCGCTCGATCAACTTAGCATCAGCCTGATTGTCGCGAAGATCGCTTACTATGCGACCTTTTTGTACCGTCTTTTGCATTCCGAAAAGGTTTGCGGGGTGCATGAAATAAGTTGTGGCACATGGACTACGGCTGAAGATCCTGTGATTCATAAACTCAGCCCAATGGCTAGCTTGACGATGCACAAGTCTCCATCGTATTATTGACAGCTCTTGGCGCTAGTAGCTCAGCAGGATAGAGCGTTGGATTCCGGTTCCAAAGGTCGGGGGTTCGAATCCTCCCTAGCGCGCAACGCGGCCCCGTATGTGGAGGTCGCGTTTTTTTTGCTCTATGTGCCAGAGCGTTTGGGGGCAACGTTCAGGCTTCACAGCGCTTGCGGCCAAGCAAGCGCAGCAACAGATCTAGAGCAGCAATAAGTCAACGGTTGGGCATACTTCCAGAACGATGCCAGATTCTCGCTGTCGACGAACAACCGTTTATTTTCGACGAAACAGGGCATTCTTCACTTTTTAGACCTTGGATTTATCGTTCACTGTTCTGTTTTGAGACCCTATGCGAATCTCGTCTCGGGCATTGCGCAGGCCAAACATTAATTAATGCTTTCGAAACGGCCCCAAGTCTTTCTGTAAGAACGTATAGCCTCCGTTTCACCCAGCGCTTCGATTTTTGAAAGCCTTGGCGAATCTCCACTTATGAGTCTTTCCGTGGCGAATGCTCGTGGAACCTTTGTTCGACCTCCTATTTCAACCCGCGAATTTTTGCGCTGACGGTTGTTTTTACTATCGTCAAGTTCACTTCGGGTGGCTCCTGCTAGCCCATAAAGGCCTCGTATTACCATGCTCATGAAACGGCTTGTTTGCTCCATGATGATGCGAAGCCTTCGGGCGCAGTTTCGGCGTGTATGTTGGGTAGGAGCCTTTCCGGAACTTCCGCCTGAGAAGCCGTTGGTCCTTGTAAGCAACCACCACAGCTTTTATGACGGATACTTGCACTGGTTTTTACTTGAGAAACATGTAAAGCGTACCCCCAAACTTTGGATGGAGCATTGGGATCGTTTTCCGTTCTTTGGTGCAGCGGGTGCACTTCCATTTCCTAGTGAGGACCCGAAACGCAGGAGTGCCACGGTCCGCAACACCGCAAAGTGGCTCCAGTCAGATCCGAATGGCGCGCTTATCTATTACCCAGAAGGACGATTGCATCCAGCAGAAGATGGTGTTGCGCCATTCGATGCGACTGCCGTCGTTCGCCTTGGTCGGCTATTCGCATCGTGCACCTGGTGGCCCATTGCGACACACATCACGTGGTGGGGCGAGGATCGGCCAACGGCATTGCTAACGGGCGCGCACCTGCTCGAACGGCCTGACGGTTCGGAACGTGAATTGCTCAACTCGATGCTACACGAGCTGCGCACGAGCTCACCGGCTACTTGGGAGGTGCTGCTTGAAGGGCAACCAAGTGCGCACGAGTCGTGGAACTTTTCCTTTAGCAAGCGTTTTTTCGCTCGTTACCTATGAATGGGATTGCACTTTCAGTGCTCACACTCACAGCGGCTATGACCATCCAGTCGTTTTATGCGGAGCAAAACATAGAGGCACTTCAAGCCCTCTGCGCCGAAGCATCTGACCAAGAAACTGTACTCTTGTGTCACTATCGGCTCTACCCGCTTACGCAAGACGAGGTGTATTTGGATGATATTCCTGCGGAGATTGGTGAAGAATCTGCACGATCGCTCGCATTGATCTCCGGCCTCTGGGGCTATCGTGCCGCCCAAGCCTCGTTGCCGCGTCTTATCAGATATGGACGCCGCTCCACCCGCTTTCTCGAAGCCGCGCTGGAACGCGACCCTAATGAGCCCTATGGACTATTGATACATGGGCAGTCCCTCCTCTTTCGACCCGGCTTTCTCGGTGGTG
>CAYYHN010000096.1:0-9872 GCA_964471245.1 uncultured Rhodothermaceae bacterium
ACTCCAGCCAAGTGCTGGTACAGTGGGACGAAGAGACGCGCATCGTGGACGGTGCCATCTATGCCGACCCGTCATTTTTCAAGGTCTTTAGTGGCTTCCGGTTGGTGCGTGGCAACCCAACGACGGTCTTCGAAGCACCCGGCCGTATCGTACTGACGGAGCGCATGGCCGAGGCTTGGTTTGGCGACACGGATCCGATGGGGCAGGTCGTCACGGTGGAAACCGACGCGACGTATGAAATCGCAGGCATCATGGCCGATCCACCCGCCGCCAGCCATGTGCAGTTTGACATGCTGCTCTCGCTGAGCGAGACGAAACGAGCCATGCGCTACGAAGAGGCGCTGCGGTGGGAGCGCTACGCCCACAAGCCGTACATCCGCCTCGCGCGAGGGGCCACGCTTGCCGACTTGCAGGCGCAACTGGTGGCATTTGAGGAAGCCGCAGAGAAGCCGGAATGGATGGACCACCCAGTCCCCGTGATTCGCACGCAGCCGCTGCTCGACGTTCACCTCCGGAGCAGCCACATCGGCGGTTGGCACCTGCAACTCAGCGACATACGCTACCTGTACGTCTTCGGTACCGTCGGCTTGCTCATCCTGCTGATGGCGTGCATCAATTATGTGAACCTCGCCACAGCCCGTGCGGCTTCGCGGCGGCGCGAAGTGGGTGTGCGCAAGACAGTAGGTGCGCAGCGTGGGCAACTCGTGAAGCAATTCCTCGGCGAGTCGGTGTTGGTGGTTTCGCTGGCTGCTGCGCTGGCCGTTGGGTTGGCGTTCCTCGCCTTGCCCTACGTCAACACCGTGACTGGTCAAGACCTGACCTTGAACTTTGGATATGGCGCAGGCTGGCTGGTTCTCGTCATTGGGATGGTTGTCGCCGTGGTGGGGTTGGGGGCCGGGGCGTACCCAGCGTTGTTTCTGTCGCGCTTTTTGCCGAGCACGGTGCTTAAAGGCGATCCCGTGCGTGTGCAGCAGAGTCGCATTCGGCAAGGGCTGATCGTCTTCCAGTTTGCGGCATCGATTGTGCTCGTGGCGGGGGCGCTGCTGATTGGCAGCCAACTGCAGTTCATGCAAGACCGAGACCTCGGCTTCGACCAAGACCGCGTTGTGGTGGTGCAAACCTATGCGCTGGGCGAGCAATTTCAGGCATTTCGCGACCAGCTACGTGCCCATAGTGCCATTGAGCAGGCAGGCATTGGGGCGCCGTTGGGCATGGGGCTGAAGATGGCGTCGTTTGCGATGCCGGGGCGCGAGGGCGAGCGCTGGGAACTCGACTTGGTGATGGGCGACATGGCCTATTTTGAGGCGATGGGCTTGCAACTCCTCGAAGGCCAATTGCTCCTCGCCGATGATCTCGCCGCCACAAACGCCATCACCGCAGGCGCACAACTCGATGGCATAAAAGGCGTCCTCCTAACAGAGCAAGCTGCACAAGCTTTTGGCTTTGAGGACGGATTGATTGGCCGCCGCGTTAAAATGGCTGGCGACGATTACGAGATCCGCGGTATCGTCGCCGATGTACACAACCAATCGCTCCATGAGTCGACGCGGCCCATTGCATTCATGCTTGGCGAGCGCAACCGGGCGTATCAGACCGTCGTGAAGCTGCGCGGCGGAGCAATCCGCGAAGGACTCGCGCACCTCGAAACGGTGTGGCATGGATTCGCCCCGGATCGACCCATCGATTACTGGTTCCTCGAAGACCGTATCCAAGCGCAGTACGAAGCCGAGCAGCGGATGGCGCGTGTCTTCAGCCTGTTCTCTGGCTTAGCGCTGTTTATCGCCTGCCTAGGCATCCTTGGGCTGGCCGCACTGATGGTCGAGCAGCGCACCAAGGAAATCAGCATTCGCAAAGTTCTCGGCGCGACAACCGGGAGCCTGCTCGCCTTGCTTTCGCGTACTTACTTACTGATGCTGCTCGCAAGTATCCTCGTCGCTGTGCCTTTCACTATTTGGGTTGCACACGCGTGGCTCGCCAACTTCGCGTACCAAACCACCCTGCAGCCGTGGATGGTTGCCGCGGCCTTCATCGCCGTCGCGTGCATTGCCCTCGGCACCGTCGCCGTCCAAGCATGGCGCGCCACCCGCACCAACCCCGCCCAAGCCCTACGCTCCGAGTAGCACAGCCATCACCTCAAACCCCAAACTCCCCATCCTGCCCAAACTCCCCACACCGCCCAACCATCCAATCTTTCCCGCACCGCCCAAACTCCCCATCCTCCCCAAACCACCCACACTCCCATACCTCCACATTCCCAAACTCAAACTGGCAGCCCTTCCATCTTCATGATGGTGAGTGCGTTGGTGGTAGGGCAAGGACCATCGTGCAGCTTGTAGTCGAAGACCATACGGCCGTCTTCGATGGTTTCGCGGAAGTGGAAATTCTCGATGAGCGGCACTTCGTCGGCGAGGTGGACGAGTTCGAGGTCATGCGTGGAGATAAGGCCGACGCCTTGGCTCTGCGCGAGGGTGCGGATGAAGGCGCGGCTGCCTTGGAGGCGCTCGCGGTTGTTGGTGCCCCGGAAGATCTCGTCAATCAGGAAAAACAAGGGAAGCGGATGATCGGCTTGCAGGGCATTGAGTAGCGCTTTGAGCCGCCGCACTTCGGCATAGAAATACGAGATGCCGTCGTTGACCGAGTCGGCCACTTGGATGCAGGTAAACGGACGAAAGAGCTGCGTTCGGAAGGCTTGGGCACAGACAGGACCGCCTGCATAGGCGAGCACGAGGTTGATGCCCAGCGTCCGCAGAAACGTGCTTTTGCCGGACATATTGGAGCCCGTCACAATGAGTGTACGGCCGAGTTGGTCCACGGCGAAGTCGTTCGTGATGCGGCTAGCCTCGGGGAGCAGCGGGTGTCCCATCTCTTTACCATTGAAGACGGTGGTGTCTTGAACGGCCTCCGTGACCGTCGGGACGATGTAGGCTGGGTGCAAATCGGCAAAGGTGGCAAGCGAGGCGAGTGCTTCGAGTTCATACCAGGTGTCGAGCCATGTGGGAAGGTCGTGCCGGATGGTTGCTTTGGCGCGGTGCAAGCGGTAGTGGAAGAACATGTTCCACGGCACTAGCGCGTTCAGGACCGGGGCAAGTACTTCATTGCGCTCGACGCTCAGGAGCGAGGCCAAACGCGCCACACGTGCAAGTTGGCGCGACGGTTGGGTCTTTGAATCCAGAAAAGGGACGCAAAGCTTCCGTAACTCAGGCCGATTGCGATAAGGGTATTGTTCTAGATGCGCTGCTACTGCACCGAACGGTCGCATGGCACGCTCTAGGTCGATGGCGGCGCTAAAGCCAGAGCCATAGCTGCTGATGCGATAGAGGTAGAAGGTGACATAGGTAAGGAACGTGTAGACCCAGATGCCGGGCACCACATCAAGGAGGAAAAGCGGAAACAGCGTCAGGTTGCAAGCCGCCAACACCGTCAAGATCATCAATGACGACGGCATCGACGTGGGCATCGGGTGGTGGTCGATCCAGCGGATTAGTGCCTCGCCATCCCATTGCGGTGGGGCGGTTTCTTTTGTGGTGCGGGTCGCCAGCGTGCTGTAGAGTGCGAGCCGGTCACGAAAGCCCGTGAGTGGTTGCAATTCCCGCTGGAGGGCTTGGCGATGTGCAATGGTAGCACGGTCGGGCACAGTCTGGAGCAGCCAATTGCGTAGGCGTTCGCTGCCACCCCGCGATACGGTGGTGTCGATGAGGTGACGCAGCGAGCGTGGACCCGTCAGGTTGAGGTCCGACTCGAACGGGTGTTCGGGCGTCAGTGTGGAATCGTGTGTGAGTGGTAACGCATCCCAGTCGCGTTCGAGGCGGGCGAGGTGGTTGCGTTTGATGCGTTTCCACACGCGGTGCCGTGTGAGGCCGTGCCGCAAGCGGCTGTGCAGCACGATGAGTGTGATGAACCCGGTGAGCGTGACAAGAAGCAGGCTCCACGCGAGGCTTACCTGCTCGGCTTGATAGCTGAGGACCATCGCCAAGAGGCCGCCCATGAAAACCGCTAGACGTAGCCACGAATAGCGGCGGCTTTGGGCTTCATAGAGATCGATGCGGCGTTGGAGGCGTGCGACGTGGCGGGTGAGGGCACGTCGGGTGCGGTCATAGTGGGTGGCTTTGTTTCCCGCCTCACCAGTTGAAGCCGATGTTGAAGATGTGGTGGGAGCCGTTGTAGTCAAAGAATTGATCGCTGATGTTGGGGAAAAGATCGGAGGCGCTGGTGTTCCACGAGGTTAGGCCGTAGCGGTAGCCAATGCTGAGCCCCACGCCTTGGATGAGCCGCCCAATATAAAGTTGTGCATCGGCTTCGACGCGGGTGGCGCGCCCCGTAGTATCGCCGAATGAGCGTAGTGCGAGCCCGATGATGGGGGTGGCGCGGGCGTAAAAACGAACGGCTGGTCCCAGTTCAGAGCGCACAGCCAGTCCGGTACCAATGCCCAGTACCGTAAAATTAAAATCTTCTGTTATCACGTCGTCGCGGTCATTTTCGAGCCGAACGCGGCGGTAACTGCTGTGCAGGACGATGGGAATGAAGACGGTGGTTCGGCTGGCTTCGGTGAGGCCGGGAATAGGCAGGCCGCCGAACGTTGAGAACGCGACATCGATTAGGCGTAGGCTCTCTTGTGGGTCGGTTAGCCCGGGCGATGCATTGCCTTGCGGCGCATCTTGCGAGCCAAACGCCACCGATGCATACAGATTCGGGCGGCTGTAGACCAAGCCAAGAGCGGGTTCGACAAACGTGAAGTTGGGTGAGACGCTGGCGTCATCACCATTGTATGTGAAGTCGATCCAGTGATAGCCGAACGAAATGGTTTGTGTCGGGCCGTCGTCATCGCCACCATACGAAAAAAGTTGGGCATGGGCCGTGGTGACGGTGACAGCGAGAAAACCAAGGAAAAGCAAGCGTTTCACAGGCGAAATCTGGGTTAGGGGCAGCGAACAAGTCGCCCAAACTAGGCGATGGCGCAACAGCCAACAAGGCGCGTCGGCGTGGACGGCACAGGCTGTGCCGCCTGCCTTCATGCAGGCAGCCCCGGTTCGACGAGCAGCACCTCTTCTCGTTCCAATAGCACAGCACCCGGTGCTCCGCCGCGCGGTTTTCGCACATACTTACGCGGCGTTACGGCCACGGGCACAAGCTGACTCCCCCGCGCTTTGCTATGGTACGCCGCAATGGCTGCTGCACGCTCCAACAACGGTTTCGGCGGTTGGGCTTGGCGGTTGGGCAGGCGTAGCACGGCATGCGAGCCCGGAACGCCGCGTGCATGCAACCACAAGTCGTACTTTTGGGCATGCTTGAACGTGAGTTGGTCGTTTTGCTTTGCGTTGCGCCCAACCCAGACTTCGTACCCTTGTCCGAGCGGATATCGCCGAAAGGGGAGCCGCTCGGTCTCGGCGCGTTGCCCAAGGTAGCGGGCTAGGACTCCCACGTTTTCCTTGCGGAAACGCTCTACGTCGCGGTACTGCGTCAATGCTTCCACTTGCGCGAGCAACGCATCCGCTTCTTCGGCACGGCGTTCGGTCTCCAGCAAACGATCCTCTGCATGGGCGCGCGCTTGCCGCGTCTGCCGCGCCTTCGCATAAAACCGCTCGGCATTGCCAATAGCGTCGAGGCGCGGGTCTAGTGGGATCGTGATGTTGCCTTCGCCGCCAAACAAGTCAGGTAAGATAGCTTGCTTGGCTTGAGGCGGCACCGATTGCGGCGTCGCCATCAGCAGATGGCCCCATTGCTCGTAGCGGTCGGCGCGGCTGCCTTCGGAGAGCTGTTCCAGCATCCGTTCGGTGCTGCGGGCGTAATGCGCTGCGGCATCTCGAAGGGCTCCGACCAGCGGCGCATGGCTGGCGCGAAACCGCCGTTGTCCCAAAGAACGCCGCACGAAGATGCGGACAGCGGCGTCGAGGTCGTCGAACGCCTCGCGGCGGAGCGAGCCATCTGTCAAGTGAGCAAGAGGACAGAGCGCGAAGGTTTCGGCATAGCGCTCATCCCAATACACCTGCGGCGCTGGCGTGAGCAACGCCGTGTGCAGTGCGCGGCCTGCTTCAAAGATGTGGCGCAGCGTGTTTTCGTCGATGTTGGTAGAGGAGGTCGCTGCAACTCCTGCGCGGTGCAACGCCTCGCGTGCCAGCGTTTTGTCGAAGAATGGAAACGCCGAAGTGGTTGCTTGCAGCGCCGTCTTGCGGTCGGTGCGCCAACGTGCCGCGAAGGCGGCGAACGTGTTTACATCGGGAGCCGGACGTGGTTGAGGGGCCGGCGTTCCGGCCATTGTAGCATCTTGCTGGAACGCCTCGGCGATGGTGCCATCAGCCGCTACCAGCAGCACATTGGCACGCGGGCCAAACACGATGATCTGCAAGGCACGTCCATCCGCAAGGTCAATGAACAGCATCCGGTCTCGATCCGCAAGGCGGATGCCCGTCACGGTTTGGTCGAACGCGTCCTCAAACAAGGTCGCGACATTGCGGCGAGCGCGGTTGTAGCCTTCGCTCCGAAACACATACCGCAGCGGTGCTTGCACCGAGACCTTGAGCATCCACTCGGCGTCCGGTTTCGCCAACGCAATCGTCAACTCCCCCCGCGCCTGCGAATACACATCGCCCACGATGCACTCCGTCAGGTCATCTTGCCACGCTTCGGCAAGCGCCTGCAAGGTGTAGTATGAGGTGAGCATGGGTTGCGTGTGGGAGGTTGGGTGTGTGGGGGAGTGGGGGAGGTTGGGGAGAGTGGGGGGCAGTTAAGAGGACGAAGTGCGTACAGTTTAGGCTTGCGCAATTAATACTGAAGTCGCTTGGGGCGATCTGTGTATAAGAGTTGGTGCCGTTCGCTAGCTTCGGCCCATGTGTGCGGCCTCGTGTACTTTTCGTGCAAACAGTCGTCGATAGCTGCACGCACTTGATGGGCGCATGTCTGTGGCCCGATTTGGCCAACTCCTGTGCCTAAGCCCGGAAATGCTACGGTTTTTATGTAGTCTGAAACGCGTTTACCAGCATATTGGCCTGCATGAAACTGCCCGTGTTTGATTAACAGCAACGTCGCTCTGGCAGCCAAATAAGGATTGACAGAATCGCGTAAAATCATTGGGACGCGCATCGTTGGCGCAGCAATCAGAAAAGGAGTCTCTGGATGTCCTGTTTCGATGACTGTTGCATCACCAACTAAGAGTTCGCCGTGGTGATAATCAAAGATCTGCTGCTGTAGTTTGTCTTGAATGGTTTGTCCAAAGTACTGCATGTATACAGCATCAATACCGCCATCCATAAAGCCGAAGCTATTTGCAGGGCTCACAACGGCATCACAAGGAACATCAAGGATGCTTCCCTGATGAACTGTAACACACGCTAAATCACCGCAGAACGTCCGCCACGCATTGACGAGTGCAGAGTCAAGGGCGGTGAGGATGATTTGCATCTGGATAGATGAGGATAAATCTTGGTAATCCAAGGCCAACAGCCCACTCACCATCCCACGCGGCTTCGATTGCGGTCGCGGTCTTCGAAGTTGGGGATTTCTGGGGTGGTGAGGAAGCCCATCTCCTCAGGGGTGGGGAAGCGGCTGTCTTTCGAGATGCCGATGCCCGTGTTGGTGGACCGCTGCATGTAGTCGCCCACGAGGAAGAGGGCATTGTGGGCACCTTGGCCCCACCAGTTCGAGCGGAACGCCATGCGCCGATCATTGAAACCAACCCACGCACCGGTAACGAGATCGGGGTGCATCATCATAAACCAGCCGTCGGCGCTGTTCTGCGTCGTACCGGTTTTGCCGGCGAGGTCGTATTCGCGCAAGCCATAGCTGTTGTTGATGCGCACCGCCGTGCCATACTGAACGACATCGCGCATCATGTCGACCATCGTGAAGGCGGTTTGCTCCGAGAGAGCTTCCTTAGGATTCGGTATATGCTCGTATAGGACGTTGCCGAAGCGGTCGGTGATGCGGGTGATGGCGACAGGTTCGTTGTAGAGACCTCCATTGGCAAAGGTGGAATATGCTCCTGCCATTTCATACAGCGATACATCGCTGGTGCCTAGGGCGAGCGCGGGTACGGGGTCCAGCGGGCTTTCGATGCCCATCCGCCGCGCATAAAACACAACCTCGCGTGGTCCGGCGTCGTGCCCGATGTCGAGAATCAGGCGGCCTGAGATCGTGTTTTTCGAGCGTGCCAACCCTTCGCGGAGCGTCATCATGGTGCGCGACCCAGCACTGCCCGAGTTGCGCGGGCTCCATTCATCGCCGGTGTATGGGTTTACCCACACGAACACGGAGTCCATGAACTGCTGCATCGGCGAGTAGCCGTTGTCGATGGCGGTGGTGTAGACGAACGGCTTGAAGGTCGAGCCTGGCTGACGGCGTGTCCCTGCCACGTGGTCGTTCCAGTCTTCCTCCAAGTTGCGCCCGCCGACCCAAGCTTTCACGTAGCCCGTTTTGGGCTCAATCGAGATGAGGCCAGCTTCAAGGCGCGTTTTGTTTGTCTTCAGCGAATCGAGGTATACGTCATCGCTGAGCAGCGAACTCAGCGCGTCGGCTTCGCTCGTGCCGTTGTTCACCATGCGGCGATAGCGGACCGACTCGCGGATGAAATCGTGAAAGTCGTCTTCACGCGATTCCCAGAAGTAGGCGAACGGCTCATAATCGGTGCGCTCCAAGTAGGGCTTCGTCGTCGTGCCTAGTCGCGGGTTCGAGCGGCGGCTCCACTCTACATCGACTACGGCTTGCAGCCCTTCCATCTGCTCTTCGACGGCAGCTTGGGCTTCCGCTTGCAGCGCGCCATCGATGGTTGTGTAGATGCGGAGGCCATCGGTGTAGAGGTCGCGGCCATTTTCGGCGGCCCAGCCTTCGAGCCACTTGCGGATGTGCTCAGCAAAGTGTGGGGCGGCACTCGCTGTCACTGAAAACGAATGCGCCTTCGCTTCCACCGGAACGTCTTTGTTTTCTTCGATGAAGCTCTCCGGCAGGTGGCCGAGGTTGACCATGTTGATCAGCACCTGATTGCGGCGACGCTGCGAACGCTCGGGGCGATTGATCGGGTGGTAGAGCGTGGTCCCTTGTAGCATCCCAACAAGCGTGGCACTTTCCAATTCATTCAGGTCGATCGGATCTTTGCCAAAGTAATACCGTGCTGCCGACTCAATGCCATAGGCATGGTACCCAAAGTCGACGGTGTTCACGTACATCTCGACGATCTCGCGTTTGGTGTAGCGCTTTTCGAGCGAGATCGCGGTCACCATCTCCTTCAGTTTACGTTCAATCGAGAAGGCTCGCCCGATCTCGGTGTTATAGAGGTTGCGGGCCAACTGCATGGTGATTGTCGAGGCTCCGCGTAGATCGAACTTGGTGATGACGTCTTTGAAGACAGCCAGCCACCCTTGCATGTCGATGCCCCAATGCCGGTAAAATCGCTGGTCTTCCGTCGAAATGAGGGCATTGATGACGTGTGGTGAGATGTCGTTGTAGCTGGCCCACGAACGGTTCTGTTGAGCATATCGCGCCAGTTCTTCGCCGTCGGCTGTGTAGGCGATAGTGGCGAGTTGGAACTCAGGGTTCTCGATCTTGGCGATCGCTGGGAGTTCATCGGAGAGCGATGCGAGGTACAAGACGCCGCCAATCGTGCCGACGATCAGGACGCCTACGATAATCGACAGGGCACCTAAGGCTTGCGCCAGCTTGGGGTTGGCAACGCGGCGGTACCAGAAACCATCCGGCCGGGCCTGTGGCGGTGGCGGCGGGGTTTGTGCGCCACGGGCAGCCGGGTCACTGAAGTAGTTTTGCAGTTCTTCGTCGGAATAGTTCCACTCAGACATTACGAGCAGCCTTGGTTGTTGGCTTGGATACGGGGGATGGCGTAGATGCTGTGGACGGGACCGAGGCGTGCACGGCATCTACCCAAGGTT
>CAYYHN010000097.1:0-9838 GCA_964471245.1 uncultured Rhodothermaceae bacterium
ATCATCGGTGTTGTACGCGATTTCAATTTCATGTCCCTCCACCACGAGGTGCGCCCGCTACTGCTCACCATGCGCCCCGACTCCGACTACCGGCAAGTCTTCGTCAAGGTGCGCGGCACGGAGTTGGCTGCAACATTGGCGGCCCTCGAAGCTGCATGGGACGACTTGGGTACCGGGCTATTGTTCAACGCGACCTTCTTGGATGCCTCGGTGGCGGCGCAGTATCGGGCCGAGCAGCGGTTCCGCACCATTAGCGCGTATGCGGCATGGCTCGCCATCTTCATCGCAGGCCTTGGGCTGTTTGGGATGACCGCGCTTGCCGTGGCGCGGCGGACGAAAGAGATGGGTATCCGCAAGGTGCTTGGTGCATCGCCGTGGCGCATTTTGGCGCTATTCCAGCGTGAAATCGTAGTACTGCTGCTCGTGGGCAACGTGCTGGCATGGCCCGCTGCATGGTTCATCATGCACCGCTGGCTCGACCGCTTCGCCTACCGCATCGATGTTGATCTGCTTCCATTCGTCCTCGGTGCACTCCTTGTTCTCTTTGTTGCCGCTTGTACGGTAGCGGCCCTTGCGCTTCGCGCCGTTCGCCGCAATCCTGTGGAGACCCTGCGATATGAATAGGGCTCGCTTCGTTCGCGGATGGGTGCTTGCTGCGGGCATGAATGGTGGCTTGGGTGAACGAGAGCAGGTAGTTATCGGACGATGAAACATGGGACACCAAGCACCAAAAACCAAAGCGAGGCACAGCCGAGCGTACCAAGTCCTAAAGTGAGCAGAGTGAACGTCCGAAAGCGAATGAAATGAGCGTGCTCCACGCGTACTTGCTAAACCGCGTCTTTATTTGTAGTAATGTCATTGCAAATCAAAGGTTTATCCTACCCGAGGAGGCGTGACATGAGTACTTCCATCAGCACCATTCTCAACAAGAAAGGTAGTTTTGTCCTCACCATTGATCGCGGAGCTACGGTCTACGACACCATCGAGAAGATGGTCGCCCACAATGTAGGGTCCATGATCATCGTTGAGGGTGAAATGCCGTGTGGCATCTTTACCGAGCGTGATTATTTACGACGCATCGCGGTGAAAGGCCGGACCTCACGCGAAACACTGGTTGGCGATGTGATGACCGACGAGGTGATCTTTGTAGACTCGAATGCAACGATCGAGTCGTGTATGGCGATCATGAGCGCGCGCAAAATCCGCCACCTGCCCGTCATGGACATGGGGCGCTTGGTTGGCATCATCTCTATCGGCGATTGCGTGAAGACGCTGTCTTCGCAGGCACAGGCGCAGATAGACACACTTACCAGCTACATTAGTGGCGGCTATCCTGCTTAATTTGTTGCCAGCGTAGCCTCTATGGCAGCAGCAAGATAGACGAACGGTGCATTCCAGTTGATGGCGATCTCGTTGGAGGCGTAGCTGCACCAGTCATCGATGTAGGAGCGTGCAGGCCGGTTCGAAGGATATCCGCTACATTTGTCTTGCTGGCCGGGGTTGGGCCCGCCTGCGACGAGGCCGGGTACAGGCGCTTCGATGCCGTCGGCTTCGGACGGGCGGTGGTGGATGTGCATGGGCGTTTGTGATCCATGGCCCGTCACGAAGCTGAAGCCTGTGGCATTGCGCCCCAAGATGTAGTCGAGGTTGCTGAGCGCGGCCCAGAGGTACGTGCTGTCCGCGGAGAGCCGGAAGGCTTGCATGAGCAGCATGCCTTGGTTGGCAGCGACGGCGTTGCTGCCCCACACAAAGTGGCTGTCATGTGCGCCCATCACTGTCTGATACGGTACGTGCTCTCGGCCTTCGACTAAGGAGTCGGCATAAGCCAAGAAGCGCGTGGCCAGCGGGTCTTCGGGCGTCTCGAACGCGGACGGATGCGAGAGTAGTGTGTACCATCCAAGCGGGCCAGTTTGGCTCCATGCAGGCGTATGCAGCGCCAAATCGAGCGGGTTGGCAACCGTGAGGAAGCTGTCGACCTGTGTGGTGACGGCCAGTTCGGCGGCCGCCCATGCAAAGGCTCCGACCAAGTCGTTGTTACCATATGCGCCGGTTTCGATGGGGGGTTGATGTTGGTCGCTCAGCGCTTGCTGGTCGTAGACGACATCTGGGTGGGCACGCGCCCACTCCCAAGCGCCCAGCGCAGCCATCCGGAGGCTGTCTGCAAGGCCAAGTGTGGTCTCAGGGAAGGCTGCAAACACGCGAGCGGCTTGTGCCGTGACGGCAGCAAAGTTGAGGGCTGCCGCTGTGCCTTTCTGTACGACGTAGCGTGTCTCGGTGGCTTCGTGCGGCATGACTGCGCCTGAGAAATGAGCCGTTGTAAGCTTGTGATAGACGCCGCCATCGTTGGGGTCCTGCATGGTTAGCATCCAGCGGAGGTTCCACAACACCTCATCAAGCACGTCGGGGAGTGCGTTGTCGCTTTCGGGGATAGCCGTCGTCCATGCATCGGCAAAGTCGGGGTACTGCTCGTAGAGGAGCAGCAGCGCGTACGTGGAGATGCCGGAGTTAACGATGTATTTGTTGTAGTCGCCTGCATCGTACCAACCGCGTGACGCAGTGATCTGTGTACCTTCGGGGCGTGCGGCCGTAGCTGCCGAGGCATGGACTAGCACGGCGTCATCCGGGTGGCCCGCCGGACGTGCCCAAGCGCCTGCGAGTGCTTCCGGCAATGCCTGCGAGACGCGTTGGTAGTAAAACCCCTTGAGCGCTGCGGTCGCCACGGTACGGTGAACAGCATCCGCGATCTGGAACGGATGCGATGCCCCAATGCCTTCAACTGCGACGACGTAGCGGCCCGGCGTCTGTACCATTGAGAAGTCCGCACGGCGGACTGCTTCGCCCGACTGCGCCCAGGTGCGGGTTGGTCCTAACCTACCGGTGTAGACGGTGTCCTGTGTGCCTTGGTCAACGATGTGAAACGCGTCAGCCCCTATGGTATGGATGACTACCGCAGCCTTCGGAGCATCTGGGTAAAAGCCGATCTGGTTGAGCCGGATCATGTCCGTGCTAATCGGTTGCGGCGTGGATGTACAACCTAAGACCGCGAAGAGGCAGAGCGCGATAAACCCAGAGCGCATGGTGGTAAGGGGAAGGTGATGGTCAGCAAAAAAGGTGACGACGCATGAGCCATGCGTCGTACCATTGAACAGGGGGGCATCAGTATAGCTCAAATAGTTATCTCAATGCTAGGCGCTCTATCTGCATTGGGATAGGAGCGCATTATGGGGTATTGGGGAGCATGCTAGCTTGTCGCCCAGTCTCGGTACTATCTTGTCTACACTCCACTCATTTCGTCTTGTATGATCTATGCGCCCTGTCTTTCTGCTCATCATACTCATCGTCGTCTTCGGGTGCACGGCCGAAGACGAGACGGCCTCGTTGCATCTGCCCATCGTAGAGACGATTAACACCGACGCCTACAATGCTGCCCTGGTGCCCGGTCGCCTGACAGCAGACGTCGGTATCTACGTCCCTCAAACGGACGACATACGTTACAACAGCCGCGTTCCACTCGATACCTTGTTGGCACGCTTTGCGTATGCCCAGACGATTTTTGATAGCGTAGGCGTACAACTCAAGCTGTTATGGGTAAAGCACTATACCGTCCCCGATACATCATGGTTGACGATCCCATCCAATATCATGCAGAGTACTCCGCAGGTCGCGACTTATGCAACGCTGTACCACAAGATGCGCGATCAGCAGAGCACCCTTGCCCCGAAGGCCGAGCAGGTGTTCAATGCCATCATCGAACCCGACAACTACAACGACCGCACCCTCTACTTGGTTGGTCTCCGCGATGTTTATATGAGCTACTTTGAGCAAGACAGCACAGGCACATGGGCCTTGCACACGGACCCTGTGAATGCACTCTCATTCCCATCCTACATTCTCGAAGACCGCATCCCACGACGCCTGCGTGGCGTCATCTCGATGCAGAATGCCTTCATCAGCCGCAAAGTAGTTGCCCACGAGATCGGCCACAAGCTATTGAATGTGAGCCATGAGTACGGCACTCTTGCTCCGCAACATGAGATCGATGCCGAAGGTGGGCTCATGGTCTATGGTGAGGGCATCGACATTCCGTCGGGTGCGGACGGGCGTTGGCACCAAGAGCGGCTGATGCTGTCCCCTTTTCTCTACCGCGAGCAGCCCGACGGCACTCGTGCCTACAACCCAGACTACGCCGAGCACGGCCACTACTACGATCCTATCTACGGGGACTATGTGGTGCGGTAGAGGAGGCTATTGGCTAGACAAAACATGACTACGATGTATCTAAGAGGGCGTTGAGGATTCTGACTTCGGGCTGCGCGAGGTGATCTGGCGGTCTATCCCGGCTTCTTTTGCGTGCCCGTAGCGCTGCTACGAACTCACAAAACGCGCCCGGCTGTCCTCGCCATCTCACGCCGCTCGCCTGCGAATTCAAAACCTCAACGCCCTCTAAGATCTTCAAAAGGGGACCTCGCTGGAGATGAACGTGCACAGCAATGGGTCACAGCGGATGCAAACAGTCTTGGCTTGCCATTGGGGATGGCAACTGCTGGATCACGAATGCACTACGCTCGGTGCGAGTGAGGGGACTACACCGCAAAAGGTGACTTTGACCCTATAACGCGACCAAGTAAAGGCCCTAGCTTGAGGGGTGTTACCATCTGCGGTTACAAGGGCGCGTGTTTGTAGGGGTACTCATGAGATGAAGAGGGCGTGCGAGTCGTGACCGTATTGGCTTGAACCCAGACCCGTAGCCTATGCGATACGTCTACCATGTAGCAGCACTGTTCCTCGTGCTAAGCACGTTAACCACTCTTGGAGCGCTCGATGCCGAGGCGCAAACCGGCTCTTGTGAACCAGCGCTGGCAGAAACGCTACTTGAGGCCAACAACGTACGGGCTCGGATCTTTAACAACGGTGGCCTTTTCTGGCGCGACAGCCCTCACGTCTATGAAGTCCCGCGTGGTTCAGAGGTCAGCAGCATGTTCAACGCATCGCTTTGGGTGGGTGGCTATGTTGATGGTGAGTTGAGGGTGGCTGGTACACGCTACGGCCCCTACGAATTCTGGCCTGGTCCCTTGGATGCATCTGGTAAGCCACCCAGCGATTGTGCTCCTTATGACAGGATCTATAAGATTACAGCCGCTGACCTCGCTGCATTCAAAGAAGACGGTTTCGTATCACCTCGTCTACGCGAGTGGCCTTGGCACTTAGGCGCGCCTGTGGTAGATGGGGATGGCAACCCCGACAATTACAACCTCGAAGGTGGCGATCGCCCCGAACTGGTTGGGGCAAGTACGCTTTGGTGGGTGATGAATGATCGGGGCAACGTGCATCAATCGACCGATAGTGAGCCGATCGGCCTAGAGGTGCACGGGGCTGCATTTGCAGGCCTCGATGAGGGTGACCTCGGCAATACAACCTTCTATCGCTACAAGCTCATCTACAAGGGCAAAGAGCCCCTTCGCGATGCTTATGTCGGTCTTTTTTCCCATGTAGAGAAGGGAAACACTTTCGATAACTATATCGGCTCTGACACGCTACGAGGCATTGCGTATGTATACAATTCCGATAACGATGATGAAGGAGACTTTGGGTATGGACTGGCTCCACCTGCTTTGGGCCTAGCGTTTGTCCAAGGGCCGCTGACCAACGCAGATGGCCTAGATAACGATGGTGATGGCACGACCGACGAACCTGATGAACGTCTCCAGATGACGAACTTTACCTTTCATAATAATGGAGGATGCGTGACGTGCGACCCTCATGATGCTGAGGAGTACTACTACTACATGACGAGCCGGTGGCGCGACCAGCAACCTTTTACTTTTGGAGGTAATGCCTACAATTTCTCAAACACCCCGACGAACTTTGTTTTCACCGGAGATCCTGCGAAGCAGGAATATTGGACACAATATGATATTAATGGTCAAGGAGACGCTTCTACTGTTGTAATCCGACGTGTCGTCATGTCGGCAGGCCCCTTCAACATGGAACCTGGAGAGGAGCAGGAGATCGGTATTGCGATTGTTTGGGCACGGGGGACAGACCACTTGGATTCGGTCGTGCAGTTGCGGGAATCTCCCGTTTTTGAGAATCCTCTGCCTAAGACATCTTTCGGAGCCTCCTCAGAAGGCCCTAGAATCACAGCAATTGTAGGATTGGACGCGCCTGGTGATGGCGCTATTCGACAGCCGACGAACACTACATTGCATTGGCAATCTGTTCCTGAGGCTTCAGGCTATCACCTGCAATGGGCCACCAATCCTATTTTCGAGCAGTATGACCAAGGTGATCTTTTGGCAGTCCAGCAGGTCACGTCGTTAGAGTTGCGTGAACGGTCTTACCTTGGTGACTTCGCTCCCAATCAGCGCTATTACTGGCGTGTCCTTCCATTCAACGCTGCGGGGCCCGGCACAAAATGGTCCCCTGTATATACTTTTGTGACCTCTGATGTAGAGCAGAACTTGGAGGGAGGTGGATTCATCGAATTTGCGGCGGTTGCAAACGCGAACGGTCCCTTAAATCCAGTTGCGGGAGCTGCGGCAGACTGGGTAGAGTTCCCGGGAACGGGGCGGCCGTTGGGCAATCAGCAGCTTGGAGAGGGACGCTGGTTAATCCACACTGGCGATAATGGCTCACGAGGATCCTACGAGGCGTTCGTGAAACGCACCATCCTCGCTCGTAGCGGCTGGGACATTGTTGGGCCCTTCGACTACGAGTGGCGATTTACGGAGCGCTGTGTCGCGGCCTACCAAGCCCAAATGGCACGGCCCGGCTGCCTCGGCTGGAACGGCTTCACTTCGCTCAACGTCGTCCCCGTGCCGTTTGAACTGTGGCGTGTAGGCGTCAAGACGCCGGACGACCCCAGCGACGACGTACGCCTGATCCCTTACGTCATCGACTGGGAGAACGACGGCTGGGGTCTGCAAGACTTTGACCATTCCGTGTCGCCTGATAATGACGACCCTGAGAGCGACTGGGTGTACTGGCGCTTGCCCGCCGACCTGACACCGGGCGAGAATGGCTATGCGGCATGGGAAGCTGCAGCATTAGCACTGCCCATGGGTGCGAGCGGATTCCCAGAGGCTGCCTCGCAGGACGACTTCTTTGGCGTCGAGACACCATCCGAGATCATGGGCCGGTTCGTTCTTGTGAATTGGGATGGTGGCGACGTAAGCAGTGAAGTCTATATCCAAGACCTACCTGAGCCGGGAACGGTCTTCCGTATCGAAACGCCCGTGCCCCTACCACCAGTGCTGTCTGCGCCAATCGATGGGGCATTGAGTGTGGCGCCAGAGGCGGTGCTGTGGTGGCAGGGGCCAGCCACGGATGTGCAGGTGGCCCGTGATGCCTCCTTCAGCGAGGTGGTCTACGAAGCTATGGCATCGGGCGCTTCGACCGTGGTGCTGGGACTCATGGATGGCGCGACCTACCATTGGCGCGCAGGCCTTTTCGGCCAGTGGTCGGACACGTGGTCGTTTACTGTCGCAGGTACCCCGACCAGCACCGAGCGGGGTGCTATCCCAACCCGTTTCGAACTGGCGCAGAACTATCCCAACCCGTTTAACCTGGTGACGACGCTCCGCTTCGGTCTCCCGCAGGCGGGCCGTGCAACGCTAAGTGTGTACAACCTCTTGGGGCAAGAAGTGGCCGTCCTCGCTGATGGCGTGTACCGCGCAGGGTGGCACACGCAAGTGTGGGACGCGTCGTCGCTGGCGAGTGGGGTGTACCTCTATCGCTTAGAGGCAGGTGGCGAGACCTCGACGCGGCGTATGGTGCTGCTCAAATGATACATCCCAATCTTAGCCTAGCAAACGGTGTACGTGGTGGTTTCCGCAATGCTCTTAGTGGCAGTTCGATCACCAATTCGACAGAGGGTGCCCTTAAGATTGCAGACACCGAGCGACTGTGGCGTAGGTAAGCACCATACACCGTATGTTAAAATCCTTCTGTTCCGTGTTACTACGCGCTGTCTCAGCGGATTACTTGACGAGCAGCATGGTCTGGCTCTGCTGATGTGTCGGCGTGATCAGACGGTAGAGGTACACGCCCGAGGCCACGAGCCGACCTGCACGGTCCCGCCCGTCCCACACGACTTCGTACCAACCGGCGGTGTGCTGACCAGTCGTTAGTTCAGCGACTCAGCCCTAGCTAATCTCCAACAAGGGGCAGCAAGGTGCCAAATTGGAGGGGATTGCTCCGCTCGCCTCACTCGGTTTTGTAACACGACAACACTACGGTTCGTTATGTAGGCCCGCAAACGTACAAGCCCGTATGCGCTATGATTCGGTCTATATTTTGGAATGGTCAGCAACAACGACTGAGAGGACTTTGGCGACTCCTCGTTTTTTTAGCTATCGCTGCTGCCATTGCAAATCCGCTAGCACTAGTACTCGATGCAACCGATAGTGCACTACTTGAAAGCACCTTTCTCAACCCTATCGTAGCACTTGCTTTTTTTGTGGCGCTGTGGATTAATGTGCGTTACATCGACCGGCGCAGCTTGCACGACTTCGGGCTGAGTATGTCGACTGCTTGGTGGCGTGACCTTGGCGCTGGCTTTGCCATAGGAGCCGTCATCGTATCAACGCTCTTCGTGCTCGCATGGCTTGGCGGCTGGATTGAGGTTCGAGGTTTCATGTATACCGAGTTTTCAGCCGTTCCCTTTGTGGTGGCCTTTGTCGGACAGCTTGCCAGATATGCCGCCGGAAGCTTCTTCGAAGAGTTGATGTCTCGGAGCTATCTCCTACGTGTTCTTGCTGAAGGCACCGCCGGAGGAAAGGTGCGTCGGAGGCAAGCGCTGATCTTTAGCTGGGTGGTCACGTCGTTGCTCTTTGGCTGTTTACATCTTGCCAACCCCAACGCAACGCTGTTAAGCGCGCTGAACATCACGTTACTTGGCCTGCTCTTTGGCATGGGCATGGTGTATACAGGAAGCTTAGCCCTTCCCATAGGCCTACACATGGCTTGGAATGTATTCCAGAACAACGTGTTCGGCCTAGCCAATAGCGGTAAGCCCGCGGTCACGTCCTTACTGGTCACGGATGTTCGTGGCGCGGATATGTGGATCGGGGGGCTTTTTGGCCCCGAAGGCGGGTTGCTCAGCTTGGTGGCGATTGGTTTGGGAGGTGCCTTGGTGTGGTTATGGCTACGCCGCTACTATGGAAGACCAACACTCCAGCTAACGCTAGCAGATGGCCCCAGATCGACACCCAGTCAGTCGTGATAAAGACCTGTAGACGAGGAGCGTGTCTCTGTGTCTATAGCCTACTTCACCAACAGCATGGTCTGGCTTTGCTGATGCGTTGGGGTGATGAGGCGGTAGAGGTACACACCCGAGGCCACAAGCCGACCCGCACGGTCGCGGCCGTCCCACACCACTTCGTGCCACCCGGCCGCGTGTTGCCCTGTGGCTAGTTCAGCCACCTCGCGGCCTAGTATGTTGTAGACCACCAGCCGTGCCTGCTCTGCTTGCCCCAGTTGGTACCGGATCGTCGTCCGTGGGTTGAACGGGTTGGGGTAGTTCGGAGCCAAGACATAGGCACTTGGCACATCGCCCTGAGTGCCCGTTACCACCTGTGGCGTAATCACCAGCGTGAACCGCGTCTCGGCCTGACGCGCCTTCTGGACCAACGGCTGCTCGGCCAAGGCCGAACCCTCGGGCGCTTTCGTCTGCGAAGCCGTGTAGTCGAACGTGTAGCTGGACTTCACGCGGAGATCCGTGCGCGTTCCGGTTTCGTGGTCGATGAGTTCCAGCGTCCAGTGGGCGGGGACGACTCGCCAGCGAGGCCATGACAGCGTCCGTGGGCCACTGAGCGCGCGCCCGTCGACCTGCGCCGGG
>CAYYHN010000098.1:0-9811 GCA_964471245.1 uncultured Rhodothermaceae bacterium
ACAGCCGATGGTTTCTTGCTGGCTACGGCGCTCTCCACCACACATCTCATCAATATGGCACTGCTGATGCTGGTACTCGGCGGGATGAGTGGCCGCCTGATGTGGCAACAGCGGCGGGCGCTCCGGCATGGTCTGCGCCAATGGAAACAGCGTGGCCTGAAGCTGCGCAACAAGGTCCGTACGCCGCGCCTCCGGCTTGTGAAATCGGCAGCCGAGACGCCTGAGCCAAGAGGCGTGGAGCCAAAGAACATGACGCTGCGCCGCACCGAACCGCGTCCGCCCGCACGTATGCAGCCCGCCGCGTCTGCGCTGGCACCGCTGCACGTAGGCAATGCTGTTACAGACATCACGCAGGCGCTACGGCCGCTACTCTCCAAACGCGGACTTGAGTTTTACGTTGATATCCTTGCCCCCCATGCATGGGCACGGCTCCACCTCGATTACCTCCATCAGGTGCTCAGCCAACTCATCAAAAACGCCATCCGCTTCACCGTGCACGGCAGCATCACCGTCGAAGTAGCCGCCGACGCGCAGCGCGTGTACATCCGCGTGATCGACACGGGCGTGGGCATCGATCCGCATACGATGCGCTACGTGTTCAGTGAACATGGCGAAAATCCGGGCGGCTTGCTGCGGCAGCGGAAGCAAGACTTGGCGCGCGTCCGTATGCTGGTGTCGCTGATGGAAGGCCGCCTGCTGGTGGAAAGCAACGGCCAAGGCAGCACGTTCGCGATGGCATTTGCCCGCGTCTCGGCTCCAGAAGGCACGGTGTCGCCCGAACCGATCACAGGCTCTCGGTTCAACGCCGCTGCTTAAGTCGCCCAAATCAAAACGCAGCTTTTAGCATCTCCCAAAGCGCCTCCGGCCCGATGCCTTTTACGCCGGTGCGTATTCGGAACGTGCACCAAAGATCGAGGATGAGCATCTGCGCGGCGTGTAACGGCACGGCAATCCAGAAGGAACGACACCGCCACACCAACGCACCAAGCGCTACGCCTCCGACCACCGACAACAGCGCTTCAGGCAAGGGCTTGTTGTAGTGCAGGATGGCGAACGGCATCGCCTGGATGAAGATGGCGTACAACCCAAACGTGTGCGCCGTCCCGAACAGCACAAAGCCGCGCCACAGGTATTCCCAGCCGAACCAGTAGAACAGAAACAGCGCTTGGTAGATAATGAAGTACGTCCAGTTGTGCGCCGCAGGTTGGTAGTGCGGATACTGCCGCTGGAAGTCCATCCCATCCGACAGCACCCATGTCCCGATGATGACAAGCGGCAGGTACGCTAGCGAAAGGCCGCCCGCCAACTTCCAGTCGCCGAGCCCAAGGCCGATCTCCGAAGGCTTACGTTTGAACAGGAAAAGCAGGCAGAGCACGGGAATGACAAAACCCAAGAGGCCTTGCATACCAAACCACCAACCCCATGCCGCCAAACCTTGCCATGCTTCGGGGAAATAGTCAGCAAGTTCAAGCCGAAACAGGCGACGACTGCCGTACTTCATCTGGATGATGACCACCACAGCGGCCATGATCAACACAAACAGCGTTTGCCGATCGAGCGTGCGCGTCGCCGTCACCAGTTCATTCCATTCCTTGCGCAGTCGTTCCTTCATCGTAGCAGGGTAGATGTGCTGATCGGGGATGCCAGCCATAGCCAGCGCGCGCAATCTACGATGCTCGGCACCGAAATGGTCCAGCACGTGCTAAGCCAAAAAGATCACCTTGTGCGGAACGCGGCATGGCCGATACGGTAGAGAACGCACCCGCTATGCTCCCTGCTTGCTTGCACTGATGTCTTCGCTTCGTTTTTGCTCTCCTACGGCCCTCCTCTTTGCCTTGGCTGCCTTTGTGGCTCCGCTCGCAACGGGCTGCCTCGATGCCACCTCGTCGCCCGAGGCGCACCATTTCACAAGCGGCCTCGACACCACCGGCACAAATCGCTACCTCGACAGCCTCTTTGCAGGATACACGGCCTACGATTTTCGCCTGACACCAAGCCCACAGCAAGAACGCGACGCTTGGGTTGAAGCCACGCTCGCCTCGCTGACACTCAATCAGAAAATCGGGCAGTTGCTCATCGCCGAGTTGCCTACACGGAGTGGCCGCAGTGTGCGACGCCAGCAGGCCGAGGCCATCGTCAATGAACACCAAGTGGGTGGGTTCATTGTGCGACGCTTGGTGCCCCCGCGTGAGGTGTACGGCGCAACGGAGCAGTTGCAGGCAGCTTCCAATGTCCCACTCTTCTTTTCGGCAGACTACGAACGCGGTGCCGGTCGCTTCGTCAACAACTTCACCGAGTTGCCCTCCAACATGGCGCTCGGCGCCACCCGCGACCCACGCCTCGCTGCTGCCGCTGGGCGCATCACGGCCATCGAAAGCCGCGCCATCGGCGTCAACCTCCTCTTCGCGCCCGTCGTCGATGTCAACAACAACCCGTTCAATCCGATTATCAACATCCGGTCGTACGGCGAGGACCCGGCCTTGGTCGCGGATATGGCGGCCGCGTTTGTGCATGAGGCAGAGCACTTCGGCGTGCTGACGACGCTGAAGCACTTCCCCGGCCACGGCAACACCACCGTCGACTCGCACTCGCGGATGGGCCACATTCCGGGTGGTCGCCGCGACATCGAACAGTTGGAGTTATACCCGTATTTCCACGTGCTTAACCAAGAGCGACCGCCTGCGGCTGTGATGACCGCGCACCTGTGGTCGCACGCTTACGATCCACAGCCGCTGCCTGCCACCTTCAGCCGTACCCTGCTGCACGACGTGCTGCGTGAGCAGATCGGGTTTGAGGGCTTTGTTGTAACTGATGATGTGAAGATGGGCGCATTGCAGCAGACGTATCCGTTTGCGGAGCGTGTGCTGCGTCCCCTCGAAGCCGGAGCCGACATTATCCTGACGCCCGACGACCTTGGCCAAGCCGTCCGTGTCATCCGCGAAGCCATTGAGCGCGGACGCTACAGCGAAGACGCTCTCAATGCTTCCGTGCGCCGCGTGCTGCACGCCAAGGCAAAGATTGGGCTGCATCAGAACCGCTTTGCCAACCCCGAGCATCTCAGCTTCTTGCTGGCCGAGCCACGCGGTGCACACATCGCCGAGACCATTGCGGGGGCGGCTGCCACCATACTCAAGCAAGGCCCTGCCCTGCCGCTCCGCCCGAACGCTCGTGTCGCATTGGTGCAGCTTACCAATTTTAACAGCGCTGCCAGCATCGAAGCCGCTAAAGACTCGCTTTCCGCGGCTATGCCCCAACCGCTCACAGCTGACATCCGCCAAGACACCGACCTCACCAACCGCGACATCGACGCCATTGTCGATCAAGTGGCCGGAGCAGACGTAATCTTGCTCGGGCTACACCTACGCCTCCGCTCAGGCCGTGGCGACGCCGGTCTACGGCCTACACAGGAGCGCCTTGTCGAAGCGCTGCTAGCTCGCCCCGAACCGCTGATACTCATGACGTTTGGCAACCCGTATGCGGTCAGCACCTTCCCAAACGCGGATGGCTACCTTGTTGCCTACGATCAGTCGCTGGAAAGCGTGCGAAGCATTACGAACCTCTTGTACGGGCAGCAAACACACGGCGGCCAGCTCCCCGTGACGGCGACGCCGTACGTCTATGGCAGCGGCCTGTAGGCGTGCTACCTCATCGGCCGAAAAGCGCTCGGAATGCGCGCACGCCTTCGCCAATCTCCTCGTAGGGCAAGCCGCCTTCGGCTAGGAGAGCCGGATCCTTTGCACGCAGGCGTCGGAAAAACGCGAGGCCTTCGCGCAGCAGCGACTCATCGGCGAGTGGCGTCTCGGCATAGGCAAACAGCACGTTTTCAGCCTCACCGTATGCCCCGGTGTGGTCGTAGAAACGGAACAGGAGTGGCCACGCGGTGGGGTCGAGTGTGCGCCAATCGAGATCGAACAGCAAAAAACGGATGCGGCGTGCGGTGTCGGGCGACTGGTGGGCACTGCCACTCAAATACACACGGAGGTAAAGCCGCAACGCATGGCGCTGGCTGGCCTCAGCGCGTTCGGGGTCGCCTTCCATGCGAAACAATTCGCCTTGCTGCCGCAAGAGTTCAGCCGTCAGCGCAGCCCGCTCCGGGTCGATCACCTCTGGCGCTGTGTACAGCGGGGCGATGAGATCGTCGTACGTGAGGTGCAGCACTTCGGCCAGATGCAACCCCGTTAGGACGTAGCCGTTGGCATCGATCTCCTGCAAGGCCTCGTAGTAGCGCTGCGTCTCCTTCTTAAACAGAATGCTAGCCAACGCCTGCGTCACCTGCTGGATCTGCCGCATAATGTGATCGCGTTGGAACATAAGCGTCTCGAAGCGCAAGAATCGGGTTGAGGGTGCACGGTAGCTAGACGAGTTTAGCAAGCGTCCATGACATGTGTTCACGTTCAAGCCCCATGCTATACCATGGAAATCACGACCACCACACCTCCTGACTACGCTCGAATGGCGACGGCGATCCAATACCTTGCCGACCATTACCAAGAGCAGCCCAATCTGGCCACGATTGCCGCGCAGGTTCACTTGAGTCCGTTCCACTTTGAGCGATTATTCCGACAATGGACCGGCGTCACACCCAGTCAGTTCGTACGCTATCTCACATTGGATCATGCGAAGGCGCTGCTGGCCCCCAAGCAACACGCGACGCCTTCGCTGTTCGAGGCCGCTCACGAAGTCGGCCTCTCCGGCCCGAGCCGCCTGCACGATCTGTTCGTCACGATGGAAGCCGTCACGCCGGGTGCATGGAAAAAAGCAGGCGCTGGCCTGACGATCTGGTACGGCTTCCACCTGACGGTTTTTGGCCATGTACTCATGGCCGTGACTGAGCGCGGGATCTGCCACCTCTCGTTCGTCGCGCCTGGCGCATCGGCCGAGGCAGAGGCAGCGTTGCGGGCAGCATGGCCGGACGCAGAACTCATCCACGAAGCCCATCGCACCGCCAACCTCGCGGCCCAGCTCCAAGAGCCACCGTCCGCCGAACGACCGCTGCGACTCTTGGTGCAAGGCACCAACTTCCAGGTGCAAGTCTGGCAAGCATTGCTTCGCATTCCACACGGCCACGTTGCGACCTACCAAGACGTTGCCAACGAGGCAGGCCGCCCCGACGCCGTACGCGCCGTTGCGAATGCTATTGGGCGCAATGCGATCGCCGTGCTGATCCCGTGCCACCGCGTCCTACGCAAGCACGGCGCAGCGGGCGGATACCGGTGGGGCGTGCCGCGCAAACGTGCGTTACTCGCATGGGAGGCGGCCATGGAAGCACGTTAGCCATGACAAAAGACCTGCTGTTTCGCTAAAGCAAAATCGGAAACCGCCGATACCAGCCACGAAGTCCTGCCCGTCTGGGCTGCCCGTAAGCCTATGGCTGGGCACTTCGGATGCTGCTGCGGTGCCCCTTTTCCGCCTGTACGCACACCGCGGCCTACACGATAGCGAAACAGCGCAATGAAACAACTGCTTCCCATTTGGTCTCTCCTTCTCGTCTGTAGCGCCCTGCTTTGGAGTTGCGATGCTTTCCAAGAAGACGATCCTGAAACTGCGGGCACGGTGTTTGTCGCAGGTCAAGTCGTCAACGAGGAATCCAATGCTCCTGTGGCGGGCGCGTTTGTGCGTGTTCTTCCGCAAGATGTCGTCATCGAAACCGACACTGAGGGCCGCTATAGCCTCGAAGTCGCCATTGACAGCACGATGGACTTGACACTTGAAGCCTCCAAAGCGGGCTTCGATGGTACCGAACTCACCGTGCTAGCCCTCGCCAACCGCTCCATTGACGTGCCGCCGCTTCGGCTGTCACAAATTATAGCGGATGGTGCCATCTCCGGGCGCGCTTCTAGCATTTTACTCCTCGAACAAGATGCTACCACGATTGGTGTGCGCGAGAGCGGCTCTAAAGAGGTTGCCACCCTTACCTTCCAGGTTGTCGATTCACTGGGCCGCCCTGTCACGCTTGACAACAAAACACGCGTACAATTTGATTTTGGGGCACGCCCCGGCGGTGACGAGTTCATCTTCCCTGCTGTTGGCGAAACCGACAACGAGGGTAAAGTGAACGTCAGCCTCTCTAGTGGAACTAGAGCAGGAGTCGTACAAGTCGTGGCGCGTGCACTTGTCGATGGGCGCAACATCGAATCGCGCCCCGTGTCCATGACCATTCACGGCGGCCTGCCCAATGGAGACCACTTTAGCTTAGGCCCCGAGCGCTTCAACTTTCCCGGCCTCGAACGCTTTGGCGTACCGCTGACGATTGCCGTGTTGGCAGGTGACCAGTACAGCAACCCTGTCAAGACAGGGACCGCCATCTACTTCAGTACTTCGGCGGGTGTGATTCAAGGCTCTGTCCTTACCGATGCCAACGGGCAAGGCTCCGTCACACTCTACTCGGGCAACCCCAGCCCCGGCAATGATGGCATTGCCGTTGTGCGAGCGACGACCTCCGACATCAACGACAACCCCGTCACGGATCAAACCCCGGTAGTAGTTAGCGGCTCACCCGTTATCCGCATTTCGCCTGCGGCAGCGATCCTCGACCAAACGTACGCCTTATCCGTAGCGGACCCCTTGGGCAACCCGCTAGCACAAGGTACGACGATCAACGTCAGAGCTGAGGGCACCAAGGTGAAAGCCGTCGGCACAACGAGTGTAACACTTGACGATACGGCCATTATACCCGATAATGACACACCGTCGGGTTTCCGCGCAATTACAGGATCTGGTATTACCGACTTCACCTTCCGTGCTGTTGCTGACCGAAACCTGAATGAAGAAGGTGACCCCGTGATCGAAAGCATTACCGTGACCGTTGCGGGGCCGAATGGCTCGCTCGAAGTCGTACTCGTACCTTCAGGTGGTGGCAACGCGATCGTCACCAGCGACGAAGGCGATGTACGCCTCATTGGCGACACGCTTGAAATTCGTATGCCAGAAGAGTTTTAGCCACGCATACGGTTTCGTCCGGTACCCGCACCGCAACTCATTACACCAATGCCGCCTTGGCTCTGTAGGCTAAGGCGGCATTTTGTGTTCACGGCAACACTAAAGGGTGTAGTGATGCTTCCATAAGTTTGCTTAAGGCATGTAAGCGCTTTACCTCAGACGTAGACATTCAGCGAGGCAAGTAGATCTGTTACGTTCGTACGCGTAAAGGGCTTGGCTAAATGTGCATCAAACCCTGCGGCTAATGCAGCTTCGCGATCTTCTGGAAGCACATAACCGGTTACAGCAACCATACGAGATTCCGTACAACAGTTATGCTCACGCAAGATTGGCACAAGATCAACTCCTGAAGCCCCTCCACCCAAGTTGAGGTCGAGGAGCACGAGATCGAAGCCGCCGTGCTTGGTTTGCATAAGCGTCATCACCTCGTCTGCGCTCGACGCTTCTACCACCTTATGCGAATCCACAAGGATATGACGCAGCATGAGGCGAACACTTTCGTCATCGTCGACGACTAAGACGTTGCGGCGTGTTGAACTTCGTACAGGCGTCTCTGGTACAGGTACTTCAGGGGCAACCCGCGGGAGGCTGATGGTAAAGGTACTGCCTTTACCTTTGGTGCTTTGTACACGAATTGTCCCATTCATCCGGTCTACAAGGAGCTTTGAGACAGTGAGACCTAGGCCTAAGCCTTCGTAAATACGCGCCATGCCTGTACTTTCTTGCATAAAGGCCTCAAACATTTGCGACACGAAAGCAGCGTCCATCCCAATACCTTCGTCGGCGACCTCTAACTCAACACGCTCGTTAGTACCATGCAAGCGAAGGGTGATGGTGCCGGTCTCGGTAAACTTAAGGGCATTGCTTACCAGGTGAGCCATCACGCGTCCAAGCCCCGTACGATCCACCAGTGCCCAAAGCGGTTCATCTGAAGCATCAAACACGATATTCAGGCGCTGCGCCTCGGCCTTGGACATGTAGTGGGGTACCTCGGCAGCCACGAGCAAGCGTACATCGAGGGGCTCGGGGTGCATGACGAGGTTGTCCGATTCCAGCAAGGAAAAATCTATGATGGTGCTCAGCGTATCCAACAGCCGGTTACCGTTAGCATGGATCATCTGGGCCATCGGGCGCTGTTCGGGTAGCACTTCCTCCGCCAAAATCGCCGCTGGTCCAAGAATGCCAACGAGCGGCGTACGGAGTTCATGGCTCATGTTCGAAAGGAACGACGACTTGAGTTGGTTGAGTTGCTCGGCGGTACGCTGTGCTTCTTTCAACTCTTGCTCGCGGGCTACGCGTTCGCTCACATCGCGGGCAGCAATGACCATTTGCCCGTAGCCCTCTTCCGGTGGCAATGGTCTGCCAACAGCTTCCATGTGCCGCCACCCACCATCGCGGTGGGCAAAGCGGTAGATGACCATTTCTAAACCATCGGGGGGGACGTTTCCGGGTTCGGCATGCCGCTGCAAACGTGCCGCCATTGCCGGCCGATCATCTGGATGAATGAAGTCAAACAGTGAGTGCCCTGTTACCTCGGAAGCCTTGTATCCAAGAGTGGCTTCTACAGCGGGGTTGATGTACACCAAGGTACCGTCGGCCTGAAGGACGGCCATGATGTCACGGGCATGGTTTATCAGCAGGTCTGATAGGTGACGCTTAGACTGCCGTCGTCCCCAGACCTTGTGAATCAGCGCTAGAATGGGGTTCATTCAAGTTAAAAGCTCCTCTGGGCTTGCTACACCGGGCTTGCCATCCGCTTCCGACAGACGTTTTCTATCGTTGGGATGAGTTGCCGGGCTAGCGCGCTTTTAGCAACAAACGCGTCGGCTCCGGCTTCAAGCGCGGCTTCCTCGAACACATCATCTTCATGCGCCGACAGTGCGATCATACCTGTCGAGGCAGGTAAAATCGCCCGTAGGCGAGGGATCGCCTCCAGCCCAGAACATCTGGGCATGAACAGGTCGATCAGAACCAAATCGTGTGTTCCTTGCGCAGCCTTTTCGAGAGCTTCCAGTCCATCGCCAGCCGTCGTAATGGTCGACGAGGTCGTTCGCTGTTGAATAAATTCAATCAGCACCGAACGGAAACGAACGTCATCATCTACGACTAACATCATGAGAGTGCTCATGTGAAGGGTGGCGGTATGCGGGATTCAGAGAAAGTGATCTAAGAATCGCGCAAAACGCAGCCGAGTACTATACGTAGACCTACGTATTTTTATACGTAGCGTCCCGTATCTCTGCGAAGCTTGCCACGTGAACATACCGTGTAGCACGGCGCGGGGGAAACGTGGCAGCGGGTGTGCAAGGAACTTCAGGAAAACGCCGACCCAGCCCAAAGGACCGGGCCGACGCACGCTCCTACGTCTGCTCTCCCCTATAGACGCTATCGTTGTGCAAGGCACTAGGCGGTCAGCACCTCCCTTTGCCCTACAACCCCGACGCGGAGCGTAATCAAAAACTACGACGAGCCTCTTTTCTGGCCTATACGCAGGTTTGCGTAATCGATTACATTGGTGTACGTATCTGAAACGCAACACAGAATACGTACGCCATCTGCCCCAATGTGTTACAAGTCGGGCGGTGCCTGCAAGAGTCCTCGATTCAGCGCATACTTGACCAGTTCGGCCTGCGAACGCACGCCCAGCTTCTGCATCAGGTTGGTGCGATGCTTCTCTACGGTGCGGTGGCTGATGTGTAGCCGCTCACCAACGGCACGGCTGGAAAGGCCCTCGACCGTAAGTTGAAAAATTTCGCGCTCGCGGCGACTCAGCGAAGCATAGCGGTCCGCCACGGGCTCCTCCTTAGGCGCAGGCTGCCCCGTTCGCATGTATGCCTGAATGGCGCGCTCGGTCAGTTCGGGGTCGAGGTAG
>CAYYHN010000099.1:0-9772 GCA_964471245.1 uncultured Rhodothermaceae bacterium
CCCACGGCGCAGATGTCGCCGGGCTTGACGGCATCAACTTCGACGCGTTGGAGGCCTTCGTACTCAAAGAGCGACGTCACTTGTACGCGCTTCATCGTGCCATCGCGGTGGCAGATATTTACGTACTGCCGGTTCTTCAGCGTCCCACGTACCACACGGCCAATCGCCAATGGGCCACGGTAGCTGTCAGGCACGACGTTCGTGACGAGCACCTGCGCCGTGGGTGGCATGACGGGCATTGGGCTGGGCGAATGCATCGCTGACGCCGAAGCGCCCGAAGCACTGCCGCCGCTCCACGTCGACGAACCGACGATGTCGATGGAGTTCCGCATCAACGACGGGCCCTTCAGCGGCCGCGATGGCAAGTTCGTGACGAGTCGCAACCTGCGCGACCGCCTCTTCCGCGAAGCCGAGACGAACCTCGCGATGCGCATCGAAGAGACCGACTCGCCGGATCGCTACCTCGTCTATGGGCGCGGCGAACTCCAAATGGCGATCCTCATCGAGCAGATGCGCCGCGAAGGCTACGAGTTCACCGTCGGCATGCCGCAGGTGCTCACCAAGCAGATCAACGGCAAGACACATGAGCCGTTCGAGAAAGCACTTATCGACGTGGCCGACACGTTCATGGGCGCGGTTGTGCAAAAGATGGGCACGCGCAAGGGTGTGATGACGAAGATGATCAACCACGGCTCCGGGCGCGTTCGCCTAGAGTTCGACATCCCGAGCCGCGGCCTCATCGGCTACCGCAACGAATTCCTGACTGACACCAAAGGCACCGGCATCCTGACGCACCTGTTCGACGGCTACCGAGCACAGGCAGGCGAGATCATCCACCGTACCACCGGCGCACTCATCGCCGACCGGACGGGCAAAGCGACGGGTTACTCCATCCTCAACCTACAGGAACGCGGCCAACTCTTCGTCGGGCCAAGCGAGGAGGTCTACATGGGCATGCTCGTCGGCGAGAACAGCCGCGACAACGACCTCGAAGTGAACATCACGAAGGAGAAGAAGCTCACCAACATGCGTGCCGCCAGCGCAGACGCCTTCGAGAAGCTGACTCCGCCACGCCGCATGTCGCTCGAAGAAGCCATCGAGTTCATCCGCGAAGACGAACTCATCGAGATCACCCCCAACCACATCCGCCTCCGCAAACGCTACCTCGACGCCAACGAGCGCAAGAAGGACCAGATGCGGCGCAAGGCTATGACTTAGAGCAATGTGTGCGGTTGCATGTGAGACTTGAGGAAGCACCAACCAACCATACTTGCTGTCAAAAGCATTGGCATGTAAACACAGGGTGGCTTTACAATTAGCATCGGCCCATTCAACCTTTCCGCCCTCCACAACGCACGATAATTAGGCACATTTTGAGCGGGTTCGTCAGCGTTGCGTCGTGCTCAGGGGGAGTTGTGTACCTACATCTTAGCTGCGTCAGCGTAAAAGCAGCATGCCGCCTACCCATAACATATTGTTTCACTGAGTGACACGCAAAACAGATAATGAAACCACGTTGGCACGCCACCTTCTTCACGAACCTCAATAAGCCAACCAAAAGCCTTGAGCAATTGCATTATTTCTGCTCACCTCAATTGCTAAGGAACGACAAATACAGTATCTATTATCATTGTGCAAAAAGACGGAGTATTGTGAGAGGGATGTGCACGAACAACTTGATGTCCCTTCTGCATAACCCGATCTACTGCCTTGCGTTCGGTTATCTACCAGAAGCACCAACAAGGTACCTACCACCTGGAGGAATCCCGTGACCTGTTGGTCATTCGTACGAAGCGTCCCGGTGATCCGCTTGCCTATCTTGGGCGACATCGCACCACTCGCCCACTCCTGCATCACTTGGAGCACTTCGATGCCTTTCCGGAGTCTTCCGTCTATCTTTTCAAATGTGTCGGTGATCCGGATACGCAAGCGCTGCGGCAGTACATCAAAGATGAAATCAATAAAGTAGGTGATCCCACCATCGCGTATGCTGGCACGGTCTTTTGCTATGCAGACTCGGGTATTTACCAGATATATACGGGTAACCTCTTTGTCAAGTTTGCTGACACGTGCCGCACTGATCACACATTGCGTCTCCTTCGCAGACATGATCTCGACCTCAAGCAACGCTTAGGGTTTGCCCACAACGCATACTTTGTCGAGCCGGTATCTAACCTAGGGCGCAACATATTCGATAAGGCGCTTGACTTGCATCGCTTGGCTGAAGTCGAAAGCTGCCATCCAGAGTTGGTAGTTCGACGGAAAACTGTATGGGATCGCGTTGAGGCCGATCCAATCATGGCAAGTCATGCCCAACCGGATTGGGTCAAGATGAAGATCCGCCTTTATGAGGCATGGCAACAGACACAAGGCGAAGGTGTCCGTATTTGTGTGATCGACGACGGTCTCGACTTTGAACACCCAGCGTTTCGTCGTCCAGGAAAGATCGTCGCATACCGGGACATGCTAGACAAGGGTAATCAACGTAGGCCGGAGCATCTCTTTAGGGAAAAACACGGGACCGCTTGTGCTGGTATAGCATGTTCGGAGGATACACGGGCATTGGGTGTTGCTCCGCAAGCTAACCTGATCCCAATACGTAGCTTAGGACTGGGTTCCGTACTAGAGGCCGAGGCATTTTACTGGGCTGTGGCACAAGGCACGGACATCATCTCTTGTAGTTGGGGACCACCCGACGGCGATTTCACGAATGACCATCGCCGAGGGACCGTTTTCCCCATCCCCGACCATACAAACCTAGCCATTCAGTATGCGGCTACGCAGGGGCGAGGGGGACGCGGCTGCCTGATCTTTTTTGCAGCAGGCAATGGCAACGAATGCGTTGTCAACGATGGGTATGCGTCCCATCCAAACGTATTGGCTATTGGTGCTTCCAACCAACAGGATGAGAAAGCCGTGTACGGCGACTACGGCAACCCGTTGTTTTGCTGCTTTCCCAGTGGGGATTTCCAAGAGATAGCCCCAGACGAGTGGCGCCAACAGAACGGTGTCTTGGTTGCAGACAGACTGGGCGAAGCAGGGTACGATCCCGGCGATATCTATCCGCTCTTCAGCGGCACCTCGGCGTCTTGTCCAGGCATGGCTGGCGTAGCAGCCTTAGCGCTTTCCTTGCAACCGAACCTAATGGCAAAGGATCTCATCACGATTCTACAGCAGTCATGCAAGCCGTTGGGGGCACCTGAAGCCCGTGCCCCTAACGGTTACCACCCACTGTTTGGCTACGGCCTGATTCAAGCTGACCAGGTTGTTCAGAATACCCTTAATCATGAGAGCAAAATGAATCCGATACCACCAAATATCGTCGTCAATCCACTTTCGAGAACAGCGGAAGGAATGAACAATAAACAGAAAGATAATTCTGTACTTCTGCTAAGTTTTAAGGGTAGTTTTGTCGAATACAAAAATGAATTCAAGAAAGTAAAGATCGAGCTAAGTGTTTCATTTATGCCTGTGCGCTTCACATGGATACCTGACCCTACACGCAAGGAAACCTGGTCTTTAGCGTCTACCGGTTTTCGGGCTAAAATCAAGGCGAAAAACGGCAAAATAGATGAGTATACTACTGGTAAACCTATTAAGGTAAATTATAAAATTTCGAGAGGGAATACTAGAAGTGTGGGAGGTACTATCTCACCCAGTGGCAAAGACGAGGGTAGTATTAGTGCAGGAATAGGATCTAATCAAACGCTCGAAAGTAGCTTTGAAGATGCTGAGAAAAATCTTGCAGTAGTCAGTAAGGATGATTTTGTACGGTGGGAGTATAGACTTGCTAGAAAAGATGCAATAGTACGAGATTACTTATATGGAAACTATGATTTAAAATGTAGCTGCATATTTGGGCAAGAAGAAAAAAGCAAGAGAACCGTTCGGGTTGGAGGTACTATTCTGGTCAATCCCTTAGACGTTAAGATATTTGATCAGAATGGTGGGCCTTTCCCTCTATGGAAGGAGCTATATGCTAGGTTTTATATCAAGAATCAAATAATGCGATCGAGGCAAAATATTCTTGGCATTAATGGTGTTGAAGTTTCCTTTAAAGAGGATGTGTAGGAATTATGGAGATCTCATTATCAAGTGAGGAAGGACAAATACTCAAAGGCATTACTGAAGCAAAAACTACTCAGCAACTTTTTCAGGCCTTTAATGCGTCTCCACCTGAGCTACTAGGTTTTCTTGAACGCGTTGGTGAGCAGCACTCACATGAGGGCCTTGAGTTGTATCTGACCGCAATGGTTCATACGCATTGCTCACCTAACCCCACGCTTAATGAATTATTGCGCCTAGAATCTCAACTCACGCTCGGAGAGCAGGATGTACCGGGTTTGAAAGAAGTATTCGCAGATCGTCAATCAATAGCCCGTGGGTTAGCTGCACTCCAGTTGGTAAAGCTTACGAGTGCAGATCTCTTAGAGGGTTTGATTACCGTACTCAAAGAAGATAACCCAATTGTAAAAGAAGACAACCCAATTGTAAAAGAGGCTATTGAGCACGCATTAAAGCGTTTAAGTCCATATGAAAGAGGTCTCATATCTGAGGGACTACATTTTCCGAAAGGATATGCCTTACACATCGGTATCAATAAAGTCGACCCATCGTACTACAAGAACTTTATTCCACCGCTGGCTGGCTGTGTCAATGATATGGAGCGCATGGCGGAATTGGCTGCGTCGCTACAATTCGAAGAGGTAGCTAAACTGGCAAATCTGCAAGCGACGAAAGAAGCTATCGAGGATGCGATTGGCAAGATGGCTGGCATGGCGATGCCGGATGACTTGGTGTTGATCACTTACGCCGGGCACGGGGCACCCATCCCAGACTTGGATGGCGATGAGGCCGATACGTACGATGAAGCGTGGGTGACGGCCAATGGCTTCCTGCTGGATGACACATTGAACCAATGGTTTACAACGTTTAAGTCCGGCGTGCGCATCTTGCTGGTGTCTGACTCGTGCCACAGTGGCACCATGGCACGCGCGCTCCGCGGAAGCAGCATGCGGATACAGCAGCGCTACCAAGACCAAACCTTGCGCTATGTGTCGCTCGACCTCGTCGAGCAAGTGCTTGCAGCCAATGCAAGTTCATTAAACGCGTTGCTCAATACTAGAAAACACACACGGAGTATCAAACCTATGGCAGCTGTTAAGTTGTTGGCGGCCTGCCAAGACTACCAGTTTGCAGGGGAAAAACAGATAGATGGTGCCGTGGCCGGGTTGTTTACAACGCAGTTATTAAAGGTCATCGAGGAGACACAGGGGTCGAGACTCAATTATGCAGCAGTTATGGAGCAGGTGGTACGAGGCATGCCACCGAACCAGGTACCACAAGTGAAGGATGAGGGCGCCTCAGATCCAACATTCGACGCTCAGTACCCTTTCACGATTCGAGGCGGGAGTTCCCATAGCACGCCCGGATCTTCGACACCCGAAGATATCTTATCGGTGCAACCAAGCAACCAGCAGATCTACCATTCGATCGTTGTGGAGACCGAGCAGGATTTCGTGGACGTTGCACGGCAGGTCCATACGCGATCTACAGGTGGTGAGGGGACAACACGGCTAAAGGTGGTTGACAAAGAAGTTGATCCACAGGTGCTCGTCGGGCGTACGGCTTGGGACAAAGCGTATAATTTATATTTGGGTGCGGATACGAAGCGGATTGCCTATGTCGAGCCAGATATTCCAGCCGATGTCTACTTACCACCTGAGTCCATGCAACCTGAACCGGCCGTACGTAGCACCGATCCAAATGGCTGGCTTTCAACCTATCCTCCTGAGGCCGACGATGCGGAGGAGGTGCCCTTCGATTGGCACCTGAGTAACGAGCACAGCCAACTGAGAGCCGCTCGCGAGATCGTCTTTCCAGAACTGATTAGCGGAGACACCCCTGATCTTAGCCAACCCTTGGTGCGTATTGCGCATATTGATACGGGATATATCCCCGGCCATCCCGCTTTGCCCAAGATGCGCGTGGGGCCTGAAGCCGTAACCGCCCCGCTTTGGGGAGACATTTCTGGCACAGGTATCGACAAAGACAAACGCCTCGACCCTACAGAGCGACAAGGGCATGGTACCGCCACGTTAGCCTTATTGGCAGGTGGATATGTGACGCATGAGCATACGGCAAACCTATTTGAAGGCTACTTCGGCGCCTGTCCTTTTGCGAAGGTCTTTACGATCCGTGTGAGTGACACCGTAGCCCTACTGAGTGGGAAGCGATTTGCGAAGGCGATCGACCATGCTATCGAGCTTAACGTAGATGTCGTCACAATGAGCATGGCTGGTTGGCCGTCACGTGTCATGGCCTCGGCCATCAATCGGGCGTACAATGCCGGGATCGTGGTGGTCTGTGCAGCAGGAAACAGTTGGGCTAAGAGTTTTGGGAGAGTGTCGCCGAAGACCGTTCTCTATCCGGGTCGATTTGACCGGACCATCGCAGCTGTGGGTGCAACGTATTCGGGTGTGCCTTATGTCTGGGGGCTGCACAACGACACAAAGCGGGACCAAGGCGGCGCAAACATGCAGATGAGCTATGGCCCTGCCAGGGCTATGCGCACGGCGATTGCCGGGTACACGCCGAATATCATCTGGTTTGGTCGAGATGACAAAAAGAAAGGGGCCTTTCGCTATTTCGTGAAGACCGGAGGCGGTACCTCGAGCGCAACGCCTCAGGTAGCAGCGGCGGCGGCGCTCTACATCCAGAAGCATCGGGACGAGCTAGATCGCATCGTAGGAGATGATGCTTGGAAAAAGGTAGAGATTGTAAAAAGAGCCCTATTTACTTCTGCAAAGAAGGTTGATACGTACAAAAAATACTATGGACAGGGCGTCTTGCGGGCTAAGGATGCCCTAGCGCTTACTCCATCTTCGTTAGCGACAGGGCTCACGAAAGCGCGCAGGGCTAAAGCACCTGGAAGCTTTCTGACTAAGTTGTTTACGCTCTATTCCCGCCGCAGTGTAGGTGGTTCTCAAGATCAGAAGCTTGCGGCGATGATGCAGACAGAGTTGACCCAATTACTTCATCGCGAGCCGGCCTTACACGACTTGCTCCAGTATGATTTGACGGATGACACCGTTGTGTTAACAGACCGGGAGCGTGCCTTGCTGTATGAGGTGGTGCAAACATCAGAGCATGCCTCTGATTTCCTAAAGCAGCACATCAAGCCTACGGTTATACCGTCGGGGACACAGAACCGGTCTCTGAGTAGTGGTCAGCAGACTTCGGTGGTCGAATTAGCGTCAGATGCTGGTCGTGTTAATTTGCGCACATCGGGGTTGGACTGCCGGTTGTTGAACTACACGAAGGGCAAGGCCCATAAAGATGCGGAAGCTGTTATCATTGACGAGATCGAGTTGTTGATCGCTGGAACCGCTACTCGCTCGAGCGACGTGTCCTTGGACGTACGCACCACGCTCGCAGAAAATGAGCGGCAAGGCGTGTTGCTGGTTGAGACTGAGGTAGAAGGGGGGACGTTGAAGCGATGGGTCTTTGAAGACACCGAGCAGGAGGCCGCTAAGCGCTCGGCGCGCAACACTGGAGCGCCGGGATACTACTGGTTTGGAGAGCAGGGATTTCGTGTAGAGGTAGGTGTCCTGATGGGCAGTACCGTCCGCGGGAATTGGTTGGGCAAAGTGGGTAAGGTCGTCTTGCGACTTATCAGTTGGAAGAAGCCGTCTTCACCCAACGTGATGAGACAGTGGTTAAAGACCAAGGCCACCGACCGGTACGCCCTTATGGTGTATGACCTCCATGGCAAGCAAGACGACGGTACCAAGTGGGTACGAGCAGATCAGGGGTCTGTCAACTACTTCAATGAGATAAGCAAAGACAAGAAGCCTGTTTTAGCGGTGTTCCCCGGCCTGTTCCGTACGGTAGAAGACAACTTTACCGACTTTCTCCGCAACCCGGATGTCCTCAAGCACTTACGAAGCAAACACTGTCGTTATGTGCTTGGGTTCAATATGCCTACGGTTGCGCACGGTATCGAGGATAATGCGAAAACCTTTGATAGCCTGCTGTCCGGAAAGCTTGTAGGTAAGTCATGTAACGTGTTAGCCCGGAGTCGTGGCGGAGTCGTGTCGCGATACTTGTTTGAGCACCTGTGGAAAGGCAAGAAGGCTTCGGGGAAGCAGGGGGCTGGCAATAAAAATACGTCCAAACTTGGTACCCCTCCGTTGCTACTTGGCAACATGGTGATGCTAGGCACGCCCAACGAGGGGACGCCGATTGCCAATGAGCCCAAGTGGACCTCGCTGGTGAACGTCTCCACGAACTTGCTTGGAAAGCTATTCGTAGTAGGCAGTCCGATCTTCGAAGCCATCCGGCGGGTGGCAGCGGCAGCCGTTGAGGGACTAGTGGACTTGCCGGGCATCGACGATTTAGAGGTCAACAGCAAGTTGATGCAGCGCCTCAACAAGGACCTCAACACCACGCGGCCCAACTACTATGTGGCTGCCTCCGACTACGAACCAAGGCGATGGTTTTTGCGCTTGCTTGATGAGGGGGCGGTAGATCGGTATATCTTTGCGCGCAAAACTAACGACATGGTCGTTCCAGTAAAGAGTGCGTTTTTAGAGTTGAACGAAAAGACGGCCGCTATTCCGACAGCGAATCGTTTGCCTATAGGTAGCCATCGTTCCTTGCACCACTTCGAATACGTTGATGCTGAAAACGAGGACATCATCGCATGGATACTGAAGCACTTAAAATAGCTCACGTGGCGCAGGATGCGCTCACTGCAATGAATCACTAGTGCTTCGTCAAGGTTGGCAATACGGGTCGATGTACGGGTCATTTTGGGGTCCACCAAGGCGCTTGGAGGCATACCCGAAGGTGTGACGAGATCGAGGAACGCAGGTGCGCGCACTGGTAAGCTTCTACAAGGGTTCGTACAGAACCCGAAGAGGCTATCTTGACGGAGCACCAAGAGAGCAAGTAGAAATAAACGGATTATGCAACTTTCGATTGGAGCACAAGAGACCTTGCGTGTTAAGGCACATGAAAAACGATCTGGTCATCCCATCTTGGAGGTTGTTATCGGGGAATGCTATCGCTTTGCGGTACCGGAGGGACAAACGTGGAAGGATTTCTTTGGGTTGATTACCTGCGGGCCAGAAGGCTTTTCATATAGACTATTTCGCAAGCATCTTCGGGTACCTTCTAAACCCTATTTCTATCTGTGCGGCCTTGTGGATGATGGCACCGATGTGCACACGTTTGCCATTGGGAAGCAACCGTTGCATGGCTGGAAAGCACCGGCTACAGGGAAGCTCTACTTGTTTGCTAACGATGTCCCCGGATTCTACTGGAATAATAGAGGCGAAATGATTGTTATTGTTGAACGCCTTGGATGAAGTAGCTGCTCACTACAGGGGTTCCCCTCGGACGTCTGATTTTCCAGCGAGTCTCAAATCTGCGGCCGAGCATGTGCGAATTTCACACTGACGACTCTGAACTGATACGGCCCATTAATCGACTTTCTCGAACTTGAGGTTACGGACGCGGGCGGTGGAGAGCGTGAAGCCGTCGACAACGTTGCTGGAGCGGGTGAAGCGTACGAGGCCGAAGTAGGTGGCGTCGCTCTCGAAGAAGTCGCGGGCAGCTGGGTAGAGGGCGATCTCGCCGTTGCGGTGGTGCTGCGCGACCAAACGACCGTCTTTTACTTCCAGCGTGTAGCTCGTATGCAACTCGGGGCTGTAGAAGGTGCCCGTGTACGCTTCGAGCGGCCCAACCTCTTGCGTCAGGTAGAAGTCCG
>CAYYHN010000100.1:0-9741 GCA_964471245.1 uncultured Rhodothermaceae bacterium
TGTCTGATTCGCATATCAATACGAAATAGAAACGACACTGATCGCGAGAATCATACCCTTGCGAGTCCTTTGTTGAGACTAGGGACCTTCTAAAGCAGCGAAACCACCCCCATTTTCCATCGGGAACGGTTGTTGACGTTGGGCTTCACGCTCGATTTGCAATCCAACTGAGTCCCATACATGTCGCGTCTCCATCGTCTCATCGCCATAACGCTACTCTTGGCTTTTGCCAGCTCAGCTCATGCGCAACTGTTTCCAGATTTCTCAGACCGCACTGCCAACCGCGTCATAACGAACGGCTTTCCCCTCAACTCGAGCCTATCTAGCCTTGCCAAAGGTGACTTCAATCAAGATGGCGAGACAGACCTCGTCTTCGAGATGATCTCACGCCGGGGCGTAATTTTCATTAATCGGGAAGGGACCCTCACTGCAGAGTTTGAGCTGCCTACGCAGTTTGCTACGGACCAAGTGATTGTGTCCGATATAAATGGCGATAGCTGGCCCGATTTGGTTATCGCGGCTGCCCCCACAAGTGGCGTTGTGTTCAACCTCGGAAGCGATACAAATGGGGATTGGCTCGGCTTTTCATCACAAATCACGTCACTGCCTGGAGGAGCGAGCAATGCCGTCTCGGCCGGTGACATTGATGGTGATGGTGACCAAGATTTGCTCCTTGGGTCAATATCAACTACCGACCGCATATTGCTTAACGATGGCACCGGAAATTTCACGGCCGCTAGTGACCGAATTAGTAGGAACTGGAGAACGTTCAAGGTAAAGTTGATAGATCTCAACGGTGATGGAGCCCTTGATATGCTGCGTCAGCATAATGACGATGAGAACAAGATTGACTACAATGATGGCACGGGCTTTTTCACGCAGGCCGGCCGATTGCCCCAAGCCCCAAACGGGTTTAACGTCCTACTTGCCTATTCAATGCTCGATGGGGACTTCAACAATGATGGGCTGCCCGACTTTGTCTCGATGAATGATGGGACCGCTTCCTATGTCTTTAGCAACGGTCTAGATAACAACAACCAGACCGCTTACACAACGCAAGGGTTTACGTGGCCGAATCGCAAGCAAGAAGGCCATGGCTATGGCGAATCGGGTGACATTGACGGCGATGGTGATCTTGACTTTGTCATTGAGTGTAGTGACCGAATTGTTTCCCGTACCCTAGCCCCAAGAGGAATCATGCTGGTCATGCAGGAGGGCAACCAAACGGGTGAAATGGTTAACCACCCCAATCCGCGTGGAGAAGCTTGGGGCACGATTCAAAACACCCATGACGTCCGCTTGATGGACCTCAACACAGATGGCAACCTTGATATAATCCTCGCCCACAGCAACGGGTTAAGTGTCTACATCAACCAAGCCCCCCCTAAAGAGGTCGAGATTCTTTCTGCCAGCCATGCCCCTGCTGCTATTGGCCAAGACGCCAATTTCAGTGCAGAGATCTCCGGTGGGCTGGCCCCTACCTACACATGGGACTTTGGTGACGGGAATACCTCCACGCCTTCAAACTCACCCAATGCCACGCATACCTACGAAACACCCGGGCGCTATTTCGTCACCCTCACCGTCAACGACGCCATTGGTAACGATCAGGTGAGCTTCTGGCAAAACGTCCACAATCCACTCCCGGCTGGACGTCCTTCTGTGTCCATGTCCATCGTCTACGACGCGGACAATAACAGGGTCTGGAATGTTAACCCAGATCAGAACACGGTCTCTGTGATCGATGCGACAACCCAAACGCTTATTTCCGAAATCCCTGTTGGCGAAGACCCAAGAAGCTTAGCTATAGGTGCCGATGGCGTGATGTGGGTAGTCAACAAGCATGCAGCTTCGCTCACTCCGATCTCGATGAGCACGCTCGCGCCACTGCCTGAGGTTGTGCTTGCTGCTGGCTCACGCCCCCACGGCATTGTTTTTACTGCTTCGGGTGATGAAGCCTTCATAACACTCGAGGCGGCTGGCAAAGTACTCCGTTTTGATCCGCAGTCTGGCCAAATTACTGGAGAGCACTTAGTGGGCACATGGCCCCGCCATCTATCTATTTCTGCCAATGGCGATCAACTTTTGGTCTCGCGCTTCGTAACGCCGCGCCTGCCGGGCGAAGCAACGGCTAACGTCGCTACGGAAGGCGTTGGTGGCGAGGTGCTTGTCCTTGACACGGCTACCTTGAGCTTGCAGACCACCGTGTTCTTGCCTTACAACGATGTCCTAGACACCTTCACTTCGGCCCGTGGTATTCCCAACTATCTCGCTACACCCGTCATCAACCCTGATGGCCTTACGGCATGGATCCCATCCAAACTCGATAATATCTACCGGGGTCACTTTCGTGATGGCAATGGCCGTGAGCATGATATGCTTGTGCGTGGGATTGCATCACGAATCAACCTAAGCACCCTGAGCCAAGATGAACGGACAGATTTTGAAAACCAAAGTCCGCCAGCAGCAGCTACTTTTGGCCCTACGGGTAATCTTCTGTTCCTTGTACATACTGGGGGGCGTTCCGTCAGTGTGGTCGATGCCTTCTCTGGAGCCTCTCTGCTCCAAGTAGAAGTCGGATTCGCGCCCATCGGATTAACGACCAATCCCGAAGGCTCCCGCCTATTCGTGCACAACTACCTTGCGCGCTCAGTTTCAATCATCGACATCTCGGACTTAACCTCGGGAGGCGGCACACTGGCTGAAGTCCTCGAAACGATTCAGGTTGTCTCCTCGGAATCCCTCTCCCCGCAAGTGTTGCTTGGGAAACAGCTTTTCCATGATTCCTCGGATAACCGCCTCGCAGCACAGAACTACGTCTCTTGCGCTTCCTGCCACAATGCGGGTAGCCACGACGGTCGTATTTGGGACTTCACCGATGGTGGCGAAGGGCTTCGCAATACAATCGACCTCAATGGACGTAGCGGCATGGCCCATGGACGCGTCCATTGGACGGCTAACTTCGATGAAATCCACGACTTCGAGAATGACATACGTAACGTGTTTTCGGGTACAGGCCTACTTTCTGAATCTGACTTTGCAGCTACAGAGGCAACACTAGGTGCCCCAAAAGCTGGCCTTAGTTCAGATCTTGATGCCCTTTCTGCCTATGTAACGTCCCTTTCTCGAAATGGCCAAAGCCCTTTTCGCAATCAAGATGGCAGCCTGACAGCCGAGGCAATCCTTGGCAAGGAAGTCTTCCGCCAAGCTGACTGCGCGAGTTGTCACGTTGGGCAAACCTTCACCGATAGCCCGCTCGATCTCTTGCATGACATCGGTACATTGCGAGCAGGTAGTGGACAGCGACTCGGTGAAGCAATCACAGGTCTTGATACACCTACCTTGCGTGGACTTTGGGATGGCGCCCCCTATCTCCACGACGGCTCAGCGGCAACCCTCACCGAAGCCGTTCAAGCACACAATAATGTCTCTCTCTCAAGCACCGAACTGGCTCAACTTGTGGCCTACCTTGAGCAGATCGATGACAACGAAGTAAGTGCTCCGGTCATAGAAAGCCCATTTGTGACAAATCCGGGCGACCAGAGTACATCCGTTGGATCGAGCGTCACCTTAGCCATTAACGCGACCGACCCTCAAGGTGACGTGCTTGCATTCAGTGCCAGTGGACTTCCTACAGGCCTTGCAATCGATACGGCCTCTGGAGTGGTTGCGGGCACGCTCACATCAGAGGGCACATACAACGTTGGAATCAATGTTACTGATGGTACCAACGCTTCAAGTATTTCATTCACTTGGAACGTCTTACCATCAGCGCCGCCTGCTGCACTCGGTTCTTGTTTTCTCGTTGCCGACAACGGTGGTGGGAACGACGTTGCAACGCGTCTCGATGGCTCGGAATTCCTTTTAGGTGCGACGGGCACAACACGCATTGAAGCCATTGCCTTCAGTCCAGCCTTGCAAACACTCTTTGCTGCTGATGCGGACGAACTAGGTGCGATTGACCTCACTAACGGCACCTACACGACCCTTGGCTCATTTGGTTCGGGTAATGGTGCTGCTGGATCGAATCGCTCATTGCGCGACATCGATGGGCTCGCCTTCGACCCATCGACGGGGGTACTTTATGGATCAGTCATCAAGGCTGGTGAAGAAGACTTCCTCATTCAGATTGATCCAGCTACGGGAGCCGTCGTTCAAAACGCTTTTGGCCTCAACATTGACTATGTCGTCATTACGTCAGTAGACGGTCGAACGAATGTCGATGACATTGCCATCGATCCTATCACAGGGCAACTGTATGCCATTGCCAATGATATTCAAGGGCAGACTGTGCTCTTCACAATCGACAAGGATAGTGGGACCACCACAAAAGTAGCTGATCTGAACGCAGTGAATGTTGAAGGCCTTGCCTTCAATGTAGAAGGGACACTACTTGGCACCACTGGCAACAATGGCAATACCGTCGTAGAAATCGACAGAGTTACTGGAAACACGACCGTACAAGCCACTTTAGGAGCAGGTGGCAGCGACTATGAGGCGTTGGCCTGTCTCGTTCAGGACTATAGTCAAGTATTTACCGGGCGCGTCTTCGCCGATTTTGACGAAGACGGAAGGTTCGACGACGGCGATCGTGCCCAAGCCAACGCACGCGTCGAGCTCTTCCGCGACACCAACAACAATAACAATGTGGATAATGGAGACGTGTTTGTTGGCCAAGTCCGCACTGAACTAGACGGATCCTTTCGATTCGACATTGCACCGTTAGGCGACTATGTCACCCAACTTGACTATTCGAGTGTACCAGATGGCGCGACGCCACTTGATGACAATAGTCGCTCGGCCACCTTCACTGACGAGGGCGAGATTGACCGAGGGAATACGTTCCGCTTCTTACCGGACTTAAACGCTCCGGATTTAAACTGCTACTTAGTAGCCGATGAGGGCTTTGGACTCTCTGGTGGTGATGTGCTTACGCGGATTAACAAGAACGTATTTTCGGAAGAGGCCATCGGGCAAACAGGGACGTTCTTGATCGAGGCCATGGCATTTAATCCGCAGCAGACATCGCTGTACGTAGCTAACGGCAAGCGACTAGGAACGCTAGACGTGGTCTCAGGGGTATACACCGCAAATGGCAAATTCGGCTCCGGAACTGGAGCAGATGGCCTACAATCCTTTGACGATGTTGACGGGCTAACCTTTGATCCAAACACAGGGCAACTTTATGGGTCAGTAAGTCGGCGTGGGGCAGCAGACCTACTGATTGAAATTGACCCCTTAACGGGGCAAGCACGGCAGGACGTGTTCGACGGAGCGGATTACCTAGTGATTGCCCCCATAGCTGGGCAGTTGGGCGTCGATGATATCACCATCGACCCGTTCGACGGACAGCTTTACGCGGTCGTCAATGGAACGAATGGTGACGGATTGCTCGTGGAGATCGATCGCTTAACAGGAGCGACTCAGAATATTGTTGAGCTTGAGACGCCGTTTATGGAGGGATTAACCTTCACAGGGGAAGGCGTGTTGCTAGGTACGTTGGGTAGTACCTTCCAGCAACTCGTAGAGATTGATACGACCACGGGCAGCCTGACCGTGCTGGCTCGCCTAGGTGTTGACGGCCATGCAGACTATGAGTCTGTGGCTTGCTTGACAAATGAGACCAACAGTGCAGAGGGTCGTGTTTTCGCAGATATGAACGCCAATGAGCGTTTTGACGTAGGCGATGTCGGAGCATCTGGTCAGTTGGTTCGCTTATACCGGGATGTACTTGGCAATGGAGCATTGGATGCTTCCGATGTTCTTTTGGCTGAAACTGTTACCGATGAACTAGGACACTATAGATTTGAAGCAGCTTCTTGGGGTGCGTTTGTCGTGGAGGTTGTAGCTCCACCTACAGCGTTGACAACCTCCTCGACTCTCGGTATTCGCTTTTCTGGGTTCGGTGAGCAAGATGCCTTTAACGATTTCGGCATCGCATCGACAGTCTCGACTAGCACAACCGTAGCGGAGTCCTTACCAACACAATATGTGCTAGAGCGAAACTATCCGAACCCATTTAATCCGGAAACAACGATCCAATTTGGCTTGCCAGAATCCGCACAGATACGCTTAAGTGTATACAACGTCATGGGTCAGCGTGTAGCGGTGTTGGTCGACGGGATGACCTCGGCAGGGATCCACGAAGTGCGATTCGAAGCACATGATTTGCCAAGCGGGGTTTACCTCTATCATCTAGAGACTCCGCGTTCACATTTGACGAACTCGATGATCTTGCTCAAATAGCGTGACGTGACCCGATTTTAACACAGCACCATCAGAGCGAGGTCTTGCTCGCTACCTACCGTGGAAGACCGTTGATCCAGCTTGGTACCTCGGTTTGAAGCTGCGAATGGATTTGTACGGGGTCTCCTAGTCTGATGCCTTGCTACTCCCCCTAGAACCGAATTTCCTCGTTGTCGAAAAAGCATCGCCACTGCGTGTTTATGCCTTATATCAATAGGTACAAAGGTTGCGACATCTTAACCTGAGACTGCTTGCCCTGTGAGTGTGGACGCCCTAGCTTTGCGTTTTGTCGATTCTTATCACGATACGCTAGACGCATGGCTTTGCATCCCCTCGCGGGCCAACCCGCCCCTACCAACCTGCTCGTCAATATCCCACGCCTTGTCTCGGCGTATTACACGACTCATCCCGACCCGTCCAACCCAGACGAGCGTGTGGCGTTTGGGACATCGGGACACCGAGGCACATCGCTAAGCCAGCGGTTCAACGAAGATCACATCCTTGCCATCTGCCAAGCTTTGGTCGAGTACCGCACCAGCCAAGGTACTGATGGGCCAATGTTCATTGGGATGGATACCCACGCCCTCTCAGAAGCCGCACAAACTACGGCGCTTGAAGTGTTTGCTGCGCATGGCATAGAGGTGCGGATCGCTGAAGGCGGCGGATTCACGCCAACACCGGTCATCTCACACGCCATCCTGACGTACAACCAAGGCCGAACGAGAGGTTTGGCCGACGGCGTTGTGATTACGCCTTCCCACAATCCACCAGAAGACGGCGGCTTCAAATACAATCCTCCCCACGGCGGCCCAGCCGATGGAAGCGTGACGCAAGTCATTCAGGATCGGGCCAATATGCTGTTGGGCAATGGCCTCAGTGGTGTCAAACGGGTTTCGCTTGCCAACGCCCTCGCTGCTGAAACCACGCAGGCGTATGACTTCATTACCCCATACGTCTCCGACCTAGCAAACGTCGTCGATATGGCTGCGATCAAGAACGCCGGTCTACGCATCGGAGTCGACCCAATGGGAGGTGCAGGCATTGGCTATTGGGCACCTATTGCCGAGCGTTACGGGCTTGACATACACGTTGTCAACGACCGCGTCGATCCAACCTTTGCATTCATGTCGGTCGACAAGGATGGCAAAATCCGGATGGACTGCTCATCGCCGTATGCGATGGCCTCGCTCATTCGGTTGAAGGATGACTTTGACATCGCTTTCGGCAATGACCCCGACTACGACCGTCACGGCATCGTTACGAAAAGCTCCGGCTTGCTCAATCCGAACCACTACCTCGCCGTCGCCATCCAGTACCTGTTCCAACATCGCACCGGCTGGCGCGCCGATGCCGCCATTGGCAAGACGCTGGTCTCCAGTTCGATGATCGACCGCGTAGCTAACGATCTTGGCCGCCGCCTCGCCGAGGTGCCCGTCGGCTTCAAGTGGTTCGTCGACGGCCTCGTCGATGGTTCATACGGTTTTGGTGGCGAGGAAAGTGCTGGCGCTTCGTTCCTTCGCAAAGACGGCACCGTCTGGACGACCGATAAAGATGGCATTATCCTTGACCTACTGGCCGCCGAAATCACGGCCGTCACTGGAAAAGATCCTGGGGAGCATTACGCCACGCTCGAAGCCCGTTTTGGTAGCCCCGTCTACCAACGCAGCGATGCACCAGCCACGCGTGAGCAGAAAGCCGTTCTTAAGAATCTATCGCCAGAGATGGTAACAGCCGAAACGCTTGCTGGTGAATCCATCACAGCCAAACTCACCAACGCCCCCGGCAACGGAGCCGCCATCGGAGGCCTCAAAGTCGTCACCGAAAACGGCTGGTTCGCAGCCCGTCCCTCTGGCACCGAGGACATCTACAAGATTTACGCGGAGAGCTTCAAGGGCGATGCACACCTCGCCCAGATCCAAGAAGAGGCCCAAGCAATCGTCAATGCTGCGCTAGCAAGTTAGCATGTTCACACGGCTTTGCGACGAGGCACAAATTATGTAAGCATCGCCGTTGAAGCGTAGATCACCTTTGCCCAGCTGACTGTTTTGCAAGCATTTGGAGACCTAGTTGCCTGTAGATATTTTATGAGTAACTAGGTCATACAGGGTTATAGATGGAAGCGCGTAAACGAATAGCGGTATCAGCGTATTTGGCTTTTGATGAAGCGTCTGATCAGCGGCACGAATACTGGGATGGCTTCGTGATTGCGATGGCGGGAGCCGAACCGGAGCACAACCAACTCAAAGACAACATTGCCCGCGAATTAGGGAATCGAATGGTTCGCAAGGGTTGCCTCGTAGTAACCTCAGACCAGCGGGTACAACTCGACACGAAGTACGTCTACCCCGACGTCGTCCTCTCGTGCAACCCGACCTTCGCCCCGACGCGCCCGCAATCGCTGCTCACCCCTGAACTCATCGTCGAAGTCTCATCGCCATCTACCGATGCGATCGACCGGCGCGACAAACTGACGGCGTACATGGCGATTCCTAGCCTGCGCGAGTATTGGATCGCAGACCCATCACAGGTGTCCATCCATCAGTTTATTCACGATTTGGATGGCTGGCGCGTCATTGCCCATACAAGTCTGGACGGCACTATCAAAAGCGACCATTTTGACCTCACGTTAGCGGTTCGCGACTGCTACGTGCAAGTGCTTCCTACAGAAGATGAAGCAGATGAGTCACCTCAGTAACGTGAGTTCGGTTTAGATGATGGTGGTTCCGAGGGCTAGAAACTGGTCGCGTCGCAGACTCGGCTTCTTAGGCAGGTAACTGTAGGCCGCCAGACCTGCCAGCAGGTTCACCATGAACCCCGTCCCACTGCGGTGACGACTATGCTCAATCTGGCACGTGTTCTTCAAATGGTCGAATACACACTCGATCAGCGCCCGCTTGCGAAGCAACAGCCGATCCCACAACCGGAGCAGACGCCCCTTCATGTTCTTCTTCGCCTTCGTCACAAGCTCCACGTCACCCGCCAGCAGATCCGCCGCCAACGCGGCGCTGATGTACCCCTTGTCAGCTACCAGTTTGCCGAAGAGATCCTAACATAGATCCCGCACCGGCACCCGGTCATCGACGTTGCCCGGTGTGAGCCGCATCGCCAAAAGCTCACCGCAGTCATTGACCACCAGATGCAGCTTAAAGCCGTAAAACCAGCCCACCGAGCACTTTCCGCGGGCGGCAACACCATCGAAGACCTTGTGTTGATTGATCCGTCGGTTGTGACAGACCGCCAGCGCAGTCGCATCGATGAAGGCGATGCCGGTGCAGCGCCCTTTGCGCTGGTTGAGGTAGGCGCACAGCGGTAGGATCAGCCGGGGCATGAGTTCAATGAAGCGGTTGTAGCTGAGCAGTCTGGGGAAGAAGCGCCTGAGCAAGCGGCAGACGAATTGGGTGTAGTAGCTCTTGAAGGTGCGGAAGTGGCTGCGATGGAAGTAGACGACGATGGTGAGCATCTCCGAGAGGGACAGCTTGGGTTTACGTCGGCGTT
>CAYYHN010000101.1:0-9687 GCA_964471245.1 uncultured Rhodothermaceae bacterium
CGTCTTCTACTACTTGCGGCCGTTTTCGCTCTGACCACTGGGTGTAGCTCTTCGGCCCCAACAACCCTCGACTATGAACGCGACGAACTGATCTCGGTGCAACACAACACGGAGAACATGATGACGTTGCTCACCTACCGCGACCCACTCGGGCAAACGCGGCATGTGCTACGCCAAAACGGTGTGTTCGAATTCGCACTAACCTATACACTGGTCGGGAAAATTGCCTTAAAAGAGCGCGGCGGCGAAGAGCGGGAAATTGATGCGGCCGAGGCCAGCATTGTCACGAGTCACATTAATTTGCTCTTCCGAGGCAACAGCAATAAGCTCGCTAGCTCCATTTAATGCGCCTTTCGGAAGCGACATCGCCCTCTCAGTGCCATGGTACCCACAACCTTCGACCAACAAGACGTACATGCTCATTTGCGTCGCCACATGCACAAAGTGGCAGGTGGTGGTATTGCATGGGAGCGCTGGCTCTTTTTGAAAGACGCCAACCCCGACCAACTCCTCGACGCAGCCGTTGACATAGCATGGGAACGCCTAAGCACCAATGCTCTTGAGCGCCCAACCCTCGATATTACCCGCTACGGCAACCTGATCGTCTTCCGCGTTCGACGCGCCAACATTCACCACCTGCTGCAGCCTCTGCCCATGGCAGCCTGAGCAGCTACGAACTAAGTTAGCGCCGTGCCTCGGGATAGCGCGGCACCGATGGCCCCATGACCGCCTGCCATGCGGCATCTGCCACACGCGGCCGCACGTTGATGTGCCCGCGCCCTTCACGCGTTGGATAGACACGGTTCGTGAGCAAGATCGTGAACAGACCTGCTTCCGGGTCGATCCACATCGACGTACCTGTAAAGCCCGTGTGCCCATAGCTATGCGGCCCAAAGTACTGGCCTGCCGAGGAATAGCCCTTCAGACTGCGGGTATCCCATCCCAATGCGCGCGTATGTGCCTGCGGATCGACGGGCTTTGTGAAATACGCGATGGTCTTTGATTTCAGAAATTGGGATTCGCCTACGCGGCCTCCGCGCACCATCATCAGCGCAAAGCGAGCCAAGTCTTCGGCCGTTGAAAACAGGCCAGCATGCCCAGCTGTACCGCCGAGGATCCACGCGGTCTCGTCGTGGACTTCGCCTTGGACGAGGCGCATGCGGAAGTAATCATCCTGCTCCGTTGGCACCACCGTCGTATCCGTCTGCGCGGCCCGGAAACCCGTGTTTGCCATGCCCAAGGGGTCGAAGATGCGCGACTGTGCATAGGCGGAAAACGGCATCCCCGAAATTTCCTCGACGATGCGCGCCACCATGATCATGTTGAAGTCGCTGTATCGCATCGCCGTGCCGGGCTCGTAGACCAGCGTATCGGCATAGATGTAAGCCAGCACCTCCTCGGGTGAGGTTACGCCAAGGCGATGGAACGGGCGAAACGGGATCATGCCGCTGGTATGCGTCAGCAAGTGCCGCACCGTGATGCGCTCCTTGTCCATCTGTGCAAATGCAGGCACATACGATGCAACGGGCGCATCCAAATCGAGCAAACCGGCCTCGTAGAGTTGCATCACCGCCGTCGTCGTCGCCACCACTTTCGTCACCGAGGCGAGATCGAACGACGTGTTCGGCGTGATGGCCTTGGCATCTTCATAGGTAAACGTCCCGTAGCCCTTTGTCCAAAGCGCCCCGTCAGCCGTACCAATAGCGACAGCCGCTGCAGGAAACGCACGCTCCGCAATAGCCTTCTCCACAATGGGCGTGACAAATTCGAGCGGCGATGTACGAGCTTCGTCAGCTTGGGCGCGGCAACCTAAAGCAAGCAAGCATACTACCAACAATAAAATTGGGCGGCGCATCATGTGGTAGGATTGAGTAATGAGTTCAGCGTGTGTTGATATAGGCGAATCAGAGAGGCTTGGAAACTGGATTCACGAGAAGAGCGTGCGCTAAAAGCGCTACTCAAGGCGCACAAGCAGGCAAATCGATGGCATCGTCGCTACAGAGAAACGAGGGCGTTTTGCAGCCGTGCGCATTCGTGGCGTCAAAATCCAAACAGGCCCTAAGTACGTTAGTGGCGTGCAGGAGTTCAACCCTACACGCCACCAATATAAACGTTCTCGATACCCTTGGGCTTATTTCAACAATGTCACGGCTTGCATCACCGTCATGCTAGGGCCCGTCATACGAACAAAGTACAAGCCCCCGGGCAATGCGCTACCATCGAGCGTTGCCATCTGGGCAGTTCCCCCCGTTGCAATGCCGTCAAACAGGACTTGCACCTGCTGGCCTAGCACATTATACACGGCTACTGAGACTGGCTGCGTCTCTTGAACGGCAAAGCGCACCGTCGCCGTTGGGTTAAACGGATTGGGGTACACTGGGTCGAGCGTTAAAGCAGATGGAACGCCAACCGCAACAGATAGTGTAGGCGAGTACGTGAACATTCCATCGAAATCAATCTGTTTTAGTCGAAAACGATGGAGACCCGCTGGCAAACCATCAAGCTGATAACTATAGGTCGTTGCTTCTGAAGTCGTACCCCGCCCCGTCACAAAAGTAACCTGACCGAAAGGTGAAACCCCTTCGGCATGCTCTACGGCAAAGCCGCTGTTGTTTAGTTCTGATGCCGTTTGCCAAGCCAGCATGACCTTGTTCGCATCAACAAGCGCATCAAACGCCGTAAGTTCTACGGGCAATACCTGCTGACTGCTGTTATACGGCCCGCCACTGAGACTCCCAAAGTTCGTATCGAAGCCTGGCTGCCCTGTCGTGATGTTACCCGGTACGGTTACATCCGAGAAAAAGGCCGTCGAACTCACCACAAAGGCAAAAGCTGCAATACTACCTGCCGACGTGATGCCGAGTTCACTGTAGGGTGCGCAGAGTTCCAAACCCTGGTTGCCACCGCCATTCTGGAACGCTAGCCTAACCGAGCCTGCAGAGAAGACGCCGCCCTCATTGTTCACCGTTGCGCCACTTTGCCCAGTGTTGCCTAAAAACTCAGCGTTCCGCCCTCCTACCAAACTGACGAGATCTACAAAGTTATTGGATGCATCCGTACCCGGATTGTAGGCCAGCATGTAGTCCACTTCAAAATCAGCTTGGAAACTGGCATTGCTTCCACCATTCCCCCCCATGTAGTGCCCGCCCGGACTGCCTCCGAGTGCGGTTCCGGCTGCCGCACCGGTTAGCTCAGAAAAATCTAGCCAGAGCCCAATACCGTTGTTCGTTCCATTATCCAATACGGACTTCAACCCCACACACAACATGTTAGCCGCATTATCTGGCAAAACCACAATCTCTGTCACATCCGTATTTGGTCCAAAGCTAGCGTTGCTATTCTGTTTTGTCGCAAGTGACATATAGCCTGCTTCAGTCAGATTGCCATCGATGGTGGCGACGAAGTTAACCTGAGCGCGGATTTCGCCGCCAGGATTCGTGGGTGTATGCACGTTTACGTAAAGGCCATTGGCAAATAAGTCGGTGACTTGTGCTGCGGATAGCGTGCCACTTCCAACGATGGTACCGCTTGTGCCACTGGTGCACGTCATACCAAAAACCACTCCCCCATTTGATCCTGCGGCGCCATCGTGAATGTGGCAGGCGCTCACGTTCGAAGTCATTCCGCTGAACGTACCGTTCACGGTCAGCGTCATACTGCTGGGGTCGTAGGTGGCAGAAAAGGTGCCAGTGCCTGCGGGGGAAACGGCCGGCACTTCGTTCGCCCCAGCCAAGTTGCCCGAGAATAGACTTACCTGAGCAGAGACGGGCAAAACAAAAAGCGCCAATGATAGACACGACAGGAGAAAGCTAGTAGCACGTTGGGTCATGAGAACCTCAGACAATTGAAGTGGGACAATGTAGTCGCAAAGCATGGGACTGGATTTGCCCATAATGCAAAGGCACCTCCTTTAGTTCAATCCATAGCCACACATTTGCAATGATTCCCCTACATCCACGTGATTTATTTCATTCAGTCTCCTGATCTACATCTTGAAGCCGCCTCATGACACGTGCATTCTTGAACATTAATAGCAGTCACGTGCCCATAATTGAAGGACACATTAGAAGAGATCCCGTGGGATTGTACACCTAGGCATGGTCGGATTCTACGAGAGCAAACGCGTAATCAAACACCTCAAGTGCAAAATCGATATCGGCGCGGGAGATGCACATCGGGGGCTTGATGCGCAAGACGTTGCCGTAGAGTCCGCCTTTTCCGATGAGCACACCGAGGTCACGTGTGGCATGCAGGACGCCGTTGGTCGCAGCAGGTGCAGGCTCCTTGGTGGCGCGGTCTTTGACCAATTCTACGCCGAGCATCAGCCCCTTGCCACGCACATCGCCCATCATCGGGTGCTTTGCTTGCAAACGGAGCAGGCCTTCCTTGAGGTGCGCGCCCATCTCCTTGGCGTTTTCCTGCATCCCTTCCGCATCGATGACATCGAGCACAGCCAGCGCTGCCGCCATGCTGACGGGGTTGCCGCCATAGGTATTGAAGTGGACGCGCTGCTTCAACGCCTCGGCGATCTTGCGCCGTGTCGAGACTGCGGCGATAGGCACACCGTTGCCCAACCCCTTCGCCATCACGACGATGTCGGGGTCAACGCCATAGTTCTGAAAGCCCCAGTAGTGGTCACCGGTACGTCCGAAGCCGGTCTGCACTTCATCGGAGATGCAGAGGCCACCGTGCTGCCGAATGATGTCGTAGACGCGCTGGTAGTATGATGCCGTTCCGTGCGTCACGCCGCCAACGCCTTGAATCGGCTCGGCGACAAACGCCGCGACCTTGCCCGGCGTCGAGAAGCGGATGAGGTCGAGCACCTCCTCAGCACTCTTCGCTGCGATCTCGTCGGGCGTGCCGTCGAATGGGTTGCGGTATGGATCGGGGTTGAGGGCGTGGTGGATGCGCTGCCCTTGCGGAATCGGGTACTTCCACGTGTGCAAGGAGGTTAGCCCCATCGACGTGGACGACATGCCGTGGTACGCATTGCGTAGCGCGATCACATCGGTGTTTCCGGTGTAAGCCCGCGCTATGTTGACGGCAAGTTCGTTCGCCTCGCTGCCCGTATTCACGAAGTACGTCATGTCGAGGTCGCCCGGCAACTTGTCGGCCAGCTTCTTCGCCAGCAACGCCATATTCGGGTTGAGGTAGATCGTCGTCGTGTGCTGAAGCATCCCCACCTGCTCTTGGATGCGTGCGATGACCTTCGGATGGCAATGCCCGACCGAGATGGCGACAATCCCGGCGAGCATGTCGAGGTAGCGCCGCCCGGTGTGGTCCCAAAGGTATTGCATGTGGCCTTCCACCAGCATCAGCGGCTCTTGGTAGATGTGGAAGACAGCCGGATTGACGAAGTGCTGCCGCAGGTGGCGTGCCTCCTCGTAGCTAGGCCCGGTGTACGGGCGCGGCGTATGGTTCGTAGGCGGCATCGGGCGAATTGTAGGCGGCAGGATAGTCTCTGACATAGTCGGCACGAAAGAATTTGAGGCCAGCATCATGGGCCTCCCAAGATACAATGGCATGGTCTCATAAGTGGCAACGAGCACGTGTGTACCGCGCAAGAAAATTCGCTTGCACCTGATGGAAGACCATCAGATCTTTGGGCGCTCCCTTTAACCGATACGCTGCCGCATCTGCCTGTGAAAATCCTCCACACCGCCGACATTCACCTAGGCAGCAACAATTATGGCCGGATCGACCCAGAGACAGGGCTGAACACGCGGCTGCTCGACTTCAAGCGGTCGTTCGACTTCATGGTGCAGCGTGCGCTCGACGAGGACATTGACCTTTTCCTCTTCTGCGGCGCCGCCTACCGCACCGCCGACCCCACACCGACACAGCAACGCACCTTCGCCGAATGCCTCCGCCCCATCGCAGCAGCGGGCATTCCCATCGTGATGGTCATCGGCAACCACGATCATCCCGTCTCGTTTGGCAAGGCATCGGCGCTGGACATCTTCCGTTTTATTCAGGGCGATGTGCACGTCTTCCGCAAGCCTGACCTCGCGACGATCCAAACGAAAAGCGGTCCGCTCCAACTGTTGGTGCTCCCATGGCCCATTCGCTCCATGCTCCTTTCGCGGGATGAGCACCGAAAGAAGTCACCCGCCGAAATCCGTGAGTTCATTGAGCGAAAGTATGTCGAGTTCATTGATGTATCCGTAAGCGAACTCAATCCAGCGCTTCCGGCCGTGCTGGCGGCGCACCTTACCGTGCATGGCGCGGAAATGGCGGGGTCGGAGCGCACCAGCCTGATTGCCCATGAGCCTGCGTTTTCGGTCGGGCAGTTGGCGCGGCCTGCGTTGGATTACGTGGCGCTAGGCCATATCCATCGCTTCCAAGATCGCCATGCGGGCCACCATCCGCCTGTCGTTTATAGCAGCAGCCTCGAACGCATTTCGTTTAAGGAGTGGGACGACCGCAAGGGCTTTGTGCTGATCAACATCACCAAAGAAGACGGCAAAAAAGTGACGCGCTACGACTACGTAGATACGCCTGCGCGCCGCTTCGTGCCGATCCACGTGGATGCCCGCCAAGCCCCCGAGCCGACGGAAGCCATCCTGCAAGCCATTGATGCGGTCGAGATCGACGATGCGGTGGTGCGCGTGCGGTACCACATCGACGAATCGCAGGTGGCGATGATCGACGTGAGCCGCATCCGCGCGGCGCTGAAACCTGCGTACACGATTGCAGCGATTGAGCGAACCGTCGAGGCCGTCGAGCGGCAGCGACGCACGGTCGTGACGCGCGATACGTCGCTGCAAGAAGCGATGGAACGCTACATCGCGCAGCACGACAACCTTGCGGGGCTGAAAGACCAACTCATCGAAGCCGCCCTCGAACTGGAAGCCGAATACGACGCCCGCCGCCGCGCCGAAGACTAACCTGCCTACCTGACTTCATTTTAGCTATCCATATCTATGTTTCTCGATAACTTGCCCACACCTTGTGTGCTCATCGAACAGCACCGCCTCGTGGCTAACCTCGACGCCATGCAGGCCAAGGCCAATGCCAACGGCGTAGCATTGCGCCCGCATACCAAGACCCACAAGTCGGTTAACCTCGCCCGGATGCAAACCGAACGCGGCGCACGTGGCCTGACCGTCGCAAAGGTGGGCGAAGCGGAGGTACTAGCAGCGGCGGGATTCGAGGACATCCGTCTTGCCTATGAAGTGATTGGCCAAGACAAGCATGCACGGCTCAGCGAACTCATGCGTACTGGGGTGCGCATCTCATTCTGTGTAGACACGCGCTACGGTGCTGAGCACGCCTCGGCGTGGTACGCTGCACAAGATCAGGTAGCCGAGGTGCTGCTAGAGATCGATGCCGGCTACGGACGCACAGGCGTCCGTTGGGATGCGGCGGACCTAGTGCCCTTGGCGCAGCACATCGCAGGCTTGCCCGGTCTCAAGCTCGTCGGCATTCTGACGCACGCAGGCCATTCGTACAAAGGCCCCAAGGCAGAAGAAACGCGCGCCCAAGCCTTGCAGCACGTCTCGGCGCAAGAGCGCGACCGTATGCTAGAAGTCGCAGTGGCGTTGCGTGATGCAGGCCTGTCCAACCTCGAAGTCAGCATCGGCTCCACGCCATCCCTACGTTACTTCGAGAACCGGATGCTAGATGGCTGCACCATCACCGAGATCCGCCCCGGCAACTATGTCTTCCACGACGCCATCCAGCAAGCACTTGGTACCGCCACGTGGCAACAGTGTGCCCTGTCTGTGCTGACTACCGTCATCAGCAAACACCGCGACGCCAGCGGCCAAGAACGCCTCTTCCTCGATGCCGGCAAGAAGGTGCTCACTTCCGACAGCGGCTATAGCCTCGATGGCCACGGCCAGATCCTCTACAACGCACGCACGATGACGCCCCTGCCCCACACGCGCATCGTAGGTCTCTCGGAAGAGCACGGCTGGGTACGCGTACGTGGCGGCGCAACGATGGATGTGGGCGACCGCGTTCGCGTCGTCCCCAACCACGCCTGTACCGTCGTCAACACCCAGCGCCAAGTCTACATCGTCGATGGCGAAAACGTCGTCGCCACGTGGCCCGTGGACGGGCAGAGTCGCGTGGTTTAAGGAACAGGGGCATTCCCAGCGCATTATTAGCACACCCTATCCATGCCATTAGGCCGACTTATAAGCTAACGCCCGCTGGCGAGGTAAAAGCCAATGTCTGAAACGCACAGCAACCTACCATGTGTGTACCCACGCCGTCAGCCATTTCAAGCACTGCTGTACAATTTTGCATGCAAGGTGTTGTAAGAGCAAGCATCGCCTTTCTAGTCATCGTCTGCGCTGCACGCAACACCCATGCACAATGGACCGTGGACCCCATTCTGGAGGAGGAAGGCAAGGTATATCGACTGTTACTTGTAGACCGTCACTTGTGGACCCATGGCCGCAACAGCCTAAGCAAAATAAATCTGATAGACGGTAGCCGAGAAACGATCGCGCTCCCAGAACACGTTCTGAATAGAAATATCCTAAGACTCACTCCCGCCAACGATGGAGGCGTATGGGTCGCAACGAATGGTTCAGGACTACTCAAACTGAACGCTGATTCAACATGGGCCTTTCCAGAGGATTTTGGCATCCCTAGCGACGCCTTTGTTCACGCCGTAGAGCAAGAGCCAACGGGCACTCTTTGGGTTGGCACGTCACACGGCTTGTACCGCCATGATGGCCGGGGTGCTCAATTGTATAGCGAAGATGAGGGGTTGCCCAGTAAATTTATTTGGTCTTTGCTGTGGCACAATGATCGGCTTTGGGTTGGAACAGGGTCAGGCATCGCCATCGTTCAGAACAGCACGATTGAAGTCCCCATCCTCGACTATGCCGACACCTTTATTCATGACATCGAAGTGGGCCCGTGGGGAGCACTTTGGTTTGGTACTGATAATGGCGTGATTCGACATGCAGATGGTTCATGGGACATTATGGAGGCGCAACTGCACGGATCGCTTGATGAAGTAGTACGCATCGTGGCAGATCCGCGTGGTGTTTTGTGGTTCGCCATGTACAATGGACTCATTCGTTATGATGGCAACGACATTGAAAAAATAGACGGGTTGCCAAGTGATTACGTAAGTGATATATCCCTCGGCATGGATGGGTCGATCTACGTTTCGTTATTATCAGGGGTGTATAGGCTTTATGGCAATTAGCTTTCCCTGCTGATGGATACGCCCCTGCTAGCTCTTTCTACTTACAAAGAAAGCCACCGATACCTTCACGTATCTGCAACAAGCAGGGGAGATGGAATTTGCCTCATCCCCATCAACCCATACACCTCCACCCCTCCTAAACTGCGCATCATTCCCAATCCATCCCGGCCACTTGGTCGTCAAGTCACTTGAGTTGGGGCTCGCTTCCGCAGCGGTAATTGCGCTTGAAGAAGACTATCACTTTGCGGCCTATCTAGCCCAGGAACCGTATGAGTTTGTCCAGGCGATGAGTTAGGGCGCTATCCAAACGGTACTACTTTGAACACGACCCACCAAGTGGACGATGGCGGGCAAGCCATTCGCGCACGGACGCGTTGATGATCAGAACTGTGTGACGCAGGACGTTTGCACGGCTGGATCGCAGGGACCATTCATAAGTGACATTATCGAGGCAGCATACAGGCATCACCTCTCTGCTGTTATGAAACTCAATGCTCTTTTAACCTGATGGAGCCTGG
>CAYYHN010000102.1:0-9660 GCA_964471245.1 uncultured Rhodothermaceae bacterium
TCATCCTCAGTCAAGAAAAACTGGTGCCTCCGGGCATGAACGGTGACTTCGGCACCTTCATGGCTTGGGTGGATTCGTTTCGCACCCTGAACATTCGCGCCAACGCCGATACGCCCAACGATGCCACGGTCGCACGTGAATTCGGTGCGCAAGGGATTGGGCTGTGCCGCACCGAGCACATGTTCTTTGAAGGCGACCGCATCCTTGCCATGCGCGAGATGATTCTTGCCGAGTCTGAAAAAGAGCGCCGGACAGCCTTGGCGAAGATCTTGCCATACCAGAAGCAAGATTTCTACGAGTTGTTTAAAGCCATGAGCGGACTGCCCGTAACCATCCGGTTACTGGACCCGCCGCTCCACGAATTCCTGCCGCACACGGAGGAAGACCAACTGCGGACGGCTGAAGCACTTGGTGTGAGCCTCGAAGTCATCCATGACAAAGTGGAGCTACTGGGCGAGTTCAACCCGATGTTGGGCCATCGTGGATGTCGTTTGGGGATTACCTATCCAGAAATCACCGAGACGCAGGTGCGTGCGATTCTTGAAGCCGCCATCGATCTCAGCAAAGAAGGCATCGATGTTGTGCCTGAGATCATGGTGCCGCTGGTCGGGGCATTCACCGAGTTCGCCAATCAAAAGGCAGTCGTTCGGAAAACGGCTGCTCAGGTCTTTGCCGAACAAGGAACAGAGGTGCCGTACCTCGTTGGCACAATGATCGAGATTCCGCGTGCGGTCCTGATTGCCGACAAGATCGCGAAAGAAGCCGAGTTCTTCTCCTTTGGGACCAACGACCTCACGCAGATGACGTTCGGTTACAGCCGCGATGACATAGGTACGGGCTTCTTGCCATACTACATCGATGCGCGCATTCTGCCTGAAGATCCGTTCCAGTCCATCGACCGGGAAGGTGTCGGCGAGTTGGTCCAATGTGGCGTCGAGCGTGGGCGCATCGGACGGTCGGACCTCAAGGTTGGCATTTGTGGCGAACATGGCGGCGACCCTGAATCAGTAGCCTTCTTCCATGAGCAAGGGCTGGACTACGTCTCATGCTCACCGTTCCGCGTGCCGATCGCACGGTTGGCAGCCGCCCAAGCTGCGCTGAACGACCGCACCGAAGAGGAATCAACAGCAGCTATCGTCTAACGTGCATGTGACAACTTGATCAAACGAAAAGCGCCCGCTGGGAAATAACTCAGCGGGCGCTTTCGACAAAGATAAGCCTGCACTTACTCGTACTTGATCGCGTCCACAGGGTTGGCGATGGCGGTGCGCCATGTGCGGTAGCCAACGGTCAGGAGTGCAATGGCGAGTGAGACAAAGAAGGCTAAGGCGAAGACAACGACGCCAAGGTCAATCTGGTAGGCGAAGTCTTGCAGCCATGCGCGCATGCCGAAGTAGCCGAGCGGGGCTGAAATCAAGAACCCAAGCGCGACCATCACGACGAATTCGCGGGTGAAGAGGCTAATGATTTGGCTGACCGAAGCGCCCAGTACCTTGCGTACACCCACCTCTTTTTGCCGCTGGGTTGTCGTATACGAAATCAGGCCGAAGAGCCCAATACAGCCGATGAGAATGGCTACGAATGCAAACATTTGCAGCAGGTTTTGCAGGTCGCGTTCGCCTTCGTAGAAATCTCGGATGCGCTCGTCGAGGTAGCGGTAGTCGAAGACGAAAGCAGGGAAGGCTGCTTCATAGGCTTGCTGGATCTCGGTGATTGCATTGCCATAGTTGCGTGTGCTCAGCTTGATGGCCGCGAAGTACTTGCTGTCGCGTTGCGTCACGAGGATCGTGGGCGAAATCGGGCGGTGCAGCGAGTTCGTGTTGAAGTTTTGTAGCACGCCGATCACTTGGTTGTCATTCCCCCAGAGCGAGATGGGCACCCCTAGCGCTTCCTCGGGCGTGGCAAAGCCCATCAAGTCGACCATTGCCTCATTGATGATGAAGCCGCTGGAACTGTCATCATGCGGAAAGTGCTGCCCCGCGAGCAGATTCATCCCGTACGTTTCGATGTAGTTCATATCAACGAACTTCACTTGCGTCTCTTGTTCGCGTTGCTCTCCATCAATCTCATAGTCAAAACCACCAGCCCATGTGCTGCCCGAGGTGGCACCAGAGTTAGAGAACGTCACGTTCGAGATGTTGGGTGAACTCACAAGTTCATTACGTAGCGTCTCGTGTATGGCTTGGTCTTGCACCGGCAAATAGAACTCGACGATTGCCTCGGTATCGTAGCCAAGCGGCATGTCGTAGAGGTGCTGCATCTGTAGTGCTGCTACGAGGGTCGCAATGATCAGCACTTGCGAGATGGCAAATTGGAAGACGACTAAGCCGCGCCGCAAGCTTAAGAACGAGCCAGGCTTTTGGGTACTTTTGCCTTTCACGGCGATCGCGGGCTCCAGTCGGGCGAGCAAGAACGACGGGTACAAGCCTGAGAGTAGCATCAGCGCTGAGGCCATCAAGAGGCCCACGCCAAGTAACACGGGGTCGAGCAAGCTAATGGTTGCTTCAACATCGGTCATCGTGCGGATTAATTCGAGGCCGGGGACTGCAAATCCTAATGCTAACACGAGCGAGATGATGGTGATCAGGCCCGTTTCCGTCATGAAGTAGTTGATGATATGCGCTCGCGTTCCGCCTAGCATTTTCCGGACGCCGACTTCCTTTGCCCGCTTGAAGACGAGCACCGTATTGAGGTTGACGAAGTTGATGCACGCCGTCAGGAGCAAAAACAGCCCGATCAGAGAAAAGGCCCAGATCGTTTCTTTTGGCGTTGTGTACGTCTTGCTGTTCAGCACATCGCTGAAGTGCATATCGAGTAACGGCTGCAAGTGAAGCGTCACCTCTGCGCCATCTTCCGTGTCGCGGTGCTTCGCTAAGAAGTCGACAAACCGAGCTTCAACGGATTCCGCCGTCATGTTTTCTGGCAGTCGCATGTAGGCTTGCACACCCGACGAAATGCTACCCCAATGGCCATTTTGCCCACGTGAATCAGGCCCCATATTGGCCGTGAAGATGAGGTCGAGCGGGACGTTGCTGTAGACGGGTGAGTCATTCACGACACCTGTCACCGTGAATTCTACACGGTTATCGTACGTGAGCTGTTTGCCAATAGGCAGGGGCTCATCAAAGTATTTCTGCGCCAGCGAAGCGGAAAGCACGACGCTATTGGGCTTGGCTAAGGCTGTCGCCGGGTCGCCTGCAAGCCACGTACGGGGGAAGACCTCGAAGAAGGTCGAATCTACAAACCCGGAGCCCGCGTCCTCTTCCTCAAAGCGAACGCGTTCCCCGTTGTCGCGGATGATGGTGACAAGGGGCGAACCCATGTTGTCATCGAGCAGCGTAAACGCAGGAATATCTGGGAAGTCGGCGCGGAAAGCATCGAAGAAGGGGTAGGGGATACCGACGCCAAAGTCGCGTTCGCCGTATTCGAACTCCTCACGGTAGACCCGATGCACTTCATCTGGATCGGGAACGTCGGTGCCGAAGCTCAGCTCGAAGCGTACCAGTTGGAAGATGAGGATGGCGCAGAGCAGGCCGAGCGTTAGGCCAAGGATGTTGATGGACGCATGCGCTTTGTTACGACGGAGCGCACGCAGGCTTGTCTTCAGGTAGTTCTGAAACATTTGGGCTTACGGTGGGAATCGCAGGCAAAAGGAGTTGTGCATCCCTACGGTTGGGATTTGATGAAGGTTACAGTTGGGTTTGGGAGGGGAGAGGGATGGGAGTGTTTGAGGTTTGGGGAGTTTGAGAGGTTTGTGGGAAGATTAGGTGGTCTAGCAAGAATCGAAATAGTTAATGGTATGGATCGGAGTGGGCACAACGTAGGAATAGAGACCCAATGGCCAAGAGCCAACAACCGTGGCGCTCAGCAACGAGGTATTCCAATGCCGTCAACCACTTCGTACGCCGCTATATAGATGTGTTCATATGGGCGGGCGAAACATCCAACGTGGTCATGCGATGAAGGTGCGTGTGATGTTGTTTATACTCTTATAAGTACGATGCGAGAAATCGACTCCCTCCAGGTATTCGAAGCGTGGCTGACTGAACAGCCGCCCAAGCCTGCTGCATTCCAAAGCCTTGATCTGCGTCCTTACGAGGCTCGGTTGCTGGATGTAGACTTAGCAGGATGCGTTTTCCTTGGCTGCAAGATGAGTCGCGCCACGGCCGGGGCTATCGTCGAGCAGCATGGGTTCGTCATTCCGTATGATGACAGTCATCGGTTTTCGCTTCATCGGAGCCGCCTCTACAGCGTCGAGGAACTCTTTGCGGGGTTCGACTTGGCCGATCCGAAAGGGTACCACAGCACGTACGACTATCAGGTCTACGAAGAATACCTTGCCCAAGGCAAGCACCAGCCGCCTAGCATCTTCACGAGCCTACTGCGACGCCTCCACGACCACAGCATCACCGATGCGATCGAGGAACTGATTGCAGGACGCAAGGTTGTGGCTGTGATGGGTGGGCACGGCATGGAACGCCGCGATCCGTTTTATCTGCGCGTTGCCCGCATTGCCCGCGAACTCACACGCCGAGGCTTCCTCATGGCGAGCGGTGGAGGGCCGGGTGCGATGGAAGCCACCCATCTCGGCGCATGGTTCGTCACCCGCTCTGAAGACGAACTTGCGGCGGCTGTTGATAAGATGAAGGCCCGCCCAACGGATGCAGTGCCGGGCAAGGAGTACGCCGACCCCGATTGGCTGCACCGCGCTTGGCGCGTACGCGAAGCCTACCCACTCGACCCCACCACAGCCGAAGCCTCCATTAGCCTCGGCATCCCGACGTGGCTTTACGGCCACGAGCCGCCTGCTGTTTTTGCCACCCACATCGGAAAGTACTTCGCCAACAGTGTGCGCGAAGATGGCCTACTCGCCATTGCCAAACACGGCGTCATTTTCGCACCCGGCAGTGCGGGCACCACACAAGAAATCTTCCAAGACGCCACCCAAAATCACTACGGCTCGATGGGATACATCTCCCCAATGATCCTCTTCGGTCGAAAGCACTGGACCGAAACACGTCCACTCTGGGACTTCCTCCAAAAAGCTGCTGAGGGAAAACGGTTTGGTGAACTGCTTGCCCTAACGGATAACGAGCCTGAAATTGTCGAGCGGATTAGCGGATATGACCCTGAATTCTATACTGTGTGATTCAATTCTGACACAGAAAAGCAGTGGAGTGATCTCTAGTGAAGTTTGGGTACGTTTTAAGAGCTAAGAGGGCGTTGAGGATTCTGACTTCGGGCTGCGCGAGGTGATCTGGCGGTCTATCCCGGCTTCTTTTGCGTGCCCGTAGCGCTGCTACGAACTCACAAAACGCGCCCGGCTGTCCTCGCCATCTCACGCCGCTCGCCTGCGAATCCAAAACCTCAACGCCCTCTTAGTTGAGCTTTATTCTTGCCCATAAATATGTCAACGTTTGGGTTGATAGGATTCCTACTTGCCCTTCGCATAGAAACCACTTGTCCTATGTGGTAAATCGCATCCGATAAAGGGCCGTTTAGCAGGTGCCATAAAGGTAAGCTAAACTGCTTGTTCCTAACCTGAATCTTGATGTCAAGAGATTCAAGCTCGTGGTCTGACATTTGACCAAATAGTTGGCTTGCTTCCTTCAAGTTGTGCAAGGTCTTAGATCTGACAGTTTCAAAGTCAAATGAGGTAGTGTCGGTAGGGGGGGCATTGTATGCTTGTTTTGCAATACCCTGAATGAAACCTGAGATGTCAAAAACATGCTTCAAGGTATCAAGCGAAGATCTTGAGTCTTGACTCACCCTGTAGGACAAATCAGAGGATTTAAGCGATTCGGTAGCCCAATAGTACCGGTAGCCCAGTCCGTCAATCATCCACCTGATTATGTTACCCTTAGTGACCGAACCGGGGTATTCTCCGATCTCATGATAGGGAAGAGATTCTGTGGGTGTATCGACTGGTGTTCCGGTTTCAGTGTATTCAATCGTATTCTGCTTCATAGTGCACTGTGAATACTCCTCTGTAGTGTGGAAATGAGACCAGTTGTTAAACTGCATCGGTTGAGATGGTAGTTCTTCTGATCTATATTTGCAAGCAGTTTCAATAGAAGTGCAGAAAATGAAAAAGGCACCTAGGTCAAAATGTTCGATTAACCTTGCGCTCGAAGTGTTTGGTGATAAATGGACTCTGCTGATTATTCGTGACATTATGCTCGGGGGCAAGCGTCACTTCAGGGAATTCTTGCAATCAGACGAGCACATTTCCTCCAACATCCTGACCAATCGATTAAACAAGTTAGAAAAGCAAGGCGTGCTTGCGAAGGAACGTGATCCCTCACACAAGCAAAAGTATATCTATAGCCTCACAAGAAAAGGCATCGACTTGCTCCCAGTACTCATATCCATGGCTGAGTGGAGTCTAAAGCACGAATCCGTCGATGAAATTGCATCAAGGCATACTCAGATGATCATCAATGGAGGAGAAGAGCTTACACGAAGATACATGCAAGAATTGGAGGAGAAGCACTTACATAAGAATGTGTAACGAGTGGTGACACCTACTCTATTCAGTAAAAGCTGTAGAGTTGTGAAAAGTCTTGGCGACAAACTTGGGATTTCAGTCAGATTCTCTGGATTGAGGCTTATTCGCTACCGCTTTGAGATTTCTTGTATTAATCTGTAGATAGCCTACGGTTTGCCGAATTACTTGCTTAACAGGCGAGGAAAGAGAAATTGTTCGCCGAGTCTGAAGTTATGATCCAGAAGTGTATCGCGTCTTTAATCAACGCACGGATTGGTAAAGCCATATGAAGCCACGTTTTCTGTTATTTTCATTGCTTCTAATCGGAGCAAGAGGGTGTGACTTTTATTCCACGAGCTTGTGGTTTTTCCAAGAGAATGGGCAAGCCGATGAGATGAATCCCTTGACGCGATTCCTCGGGTTTGGGTGGGACGGTCTCGTGTTCACCAACGTCGTACTTGTTGCGCTAATTATTGCGGCTTGGTACTACTACTGCTTTAAGTTTCAGCGCCCAATGCAGCTTTCGCCTACACCATCGAATTACAAGGCATTCATATCACAACTCTATTTCGGCGTGCCCGATAAGTTTGTTCAGGTAGCCTACCGGATGCCGAAAGACAAAAAAGTCTTGTTTGCACACAGCGGCTATGTGATCATTCGCGTGCTAATCGTTGCAAGCTTACTCGCTACAGTGCACAACCTCGGCCAATTCTACGGATATGCTTGGTACGGCACATTTCGAGAATTCGTTGGGCGACCTTTGTGGGTGATTTACGGGCTTATTGGAGTCGCTGCGATCATCACCTATCGAAATCTCTTTCGCCTTGAGTTCGCAACGTATCAGCAGCAATATGCATCGATGAGTTGAGTAAACTCACGGAAGAATTTTACCTGGGTGCTTCACTCAACCAAGAACGGAATGTTGGCATGGGCCGTGTGGCGATTTTCATCTTCCACATAGATGAACAGGCGATATGCACCGGGCTCATCCGGAGCCAGAAATGTGGTCACACTGCCAGTTTGTTCTGGAAATAAACCCTCAATTACTGGTGGAATAGACGCGGCGTCGCCTCCCGTATTCTGAGACGTGCTTTCAGGCATGATTTCCCAGCGGTATGTCAGTGCATCATTGTCAGGGTCTGTGATGTCTACTTCCGCTGCATACGCTTCCCCAGCGGTTAATCTGATGTTATCGGTGCTCCGTCGTCCGTCAAGCGTAAAGTCATTTAATCGAGGTGTGCGATTTTCGGGCCATGTTCCATTCCACGCGTAATGCATCGCATCCACCGATTCGGTCACGTTGCCTTCCGCGGTAAACATCCCAAACCAAGTCGGTGTGCGCTCTTGCTTTTGGCCCCATAAGAACACATAAGAGCCCATGACTTGAGCTTGAGATGCGATTGCATTTTGATAGCGACTTAGATACAAATCGGCTTTTTTAGAACTATGGTTTTCTATCGGGGCTCCCCATGCTGTTTCACCCACTTCCCAATAGCCGGTTGCCCCCCATTCTGTAACTAGCAGTGGGCCATCATAGGTGGATTCCTCAAGGAGTCTTGGAAGCACATCTATAGCGGCATACATCTGGGTGCTAATGAAGTCTAAGTCGGGGGCTCTTTCTGCAATCAACTCCACGGTTTCTCGTTCCATCATCGCAAGCGAGGTCGTCGTGAGGTGATTGGGGTCGACCTCTTTGATCATTTTAGCGATGTCGTTCACCGCATTCCACACCTTTGGGTTTTCCGAAAGATGATTCAGTTCATTGCCAATGCCCCATATGATCAGTGCAGGATGATCTTTCAGTGCGATCACGTCCTGCCTGATCTGTTCTAGCTGTTCGGTTACAGCTGCTTCATCGTCATAATCGAACCCGTGTCGCTCAAGGCCTACCCAAATACCCATCATGACTTTCAAGCCGAGTGCTTCAGCTTGATCGAGGACTTCTTTGCCGTTATCTGTACTCCACGTTCGTAGGGAATTCGCTCCATGTGTGGCCAGCACTTCCATGCCACCACCAGATAACCCCGCCCCCTTGATGTAGAATGGTTCCCCATTCAGATGGAGTTGGTAGCCGTCATCGGTCACTACGATTTCTGACTTCGTGATGCCGGTTGTCGTACTAGAAGCAGCGGGTGTATGGGTAGGGTCGTGGGTATCAGAGCAGCCCAAAACAGTCAAAAGAGTGAAGGACAAGAGGAGTGAATAAAGGGGCGATCGGGTCTTCATTTTACCGGCGTTGAATCACGTGAATACGTCGACGGGATGTTGTTTAAAGGCGTGGCAACGCAACACGGGTAAAAATGATCTCCATCCGTCAGCTTTTTCGGCATTCGAATGCGCTGAGAGCTGCTATGTATCGATACCGAGTGCCGTGGCTATAGCTTCTCGAAACATGGCACACAAGGCATAAGCATGCTACTTCACTCATCAAACCTGCAAGCATGTCGCAACAAGTTGATGTCCCGTTCGAGGGGATTGTCACACGTATTGCCCCAAATACAGCTCGTACAATTCTTGCTGCCCGCTTAGTTGTTTGGGGGCGCCAGCACCTGAAGCAAGTTTATGCAGTTCGGTGAGTGATAACGTGCCGTCTTCGAATGCTTTGCCATTGCCCGAATCGAATGATGCATAGCGGTCGCGGCGCATGTGTTCGATCGGCGATTCACGCATGATGGCGTCGGCAGTGAGGAGGGCGCGGGCGAAGAGGTCCATGCCGCTGATGTGGGCGTAGAAAAGGTCGGCGAGGTCGGTAGAGTTGCGCCGGGTCTTGGCGTCGAAGTTGATGCCACCGCCTTGGAAGCCACCTGCGCGGAGGATGACCAGCATCGCCTCGGTGAGTTCGAAAAGGTTGATCGGGAATTGGTCGGTGTCCCAGCCATTTTGGTAGTCGCCCCTGTTGGCATCGATGCTGCCCAGCATGTTGGCGTCTGCTGCGACCTGCAATTCGTGCTCGAACGTGTGGCCGGAGAGGGTCGCATGGTTGACTTCGATATTGAGCTTGAAGTCGTCGGCCAGCCCGTAGTGGCGCAGGAAGCCGACCACGGTGGCGGCGTCGTAGTCGTACTGGTGTTTGCTCGGCTCACACGGCTTTGGCTCGATGAAGAACGTGCCCGTAAAGCCTTGGCTACGAGCGTAATCCTTCGCCATATGTAGGAATCTGGCAAGGTGGTCTT
>CAYYHN010000103.1:0-5160 GCA_964471245.1 uncultured Rhodothermaceae bacterium
TCGCCGGGTGCAACAGCAGGTGCGCCACCATCAATACCAACCGTGTGATCTGCATTGGGCGTGATATTAAAGTCGTCTTCTCCGCCGTCACCGTTAACTTGGTACGCGAGTGCGTCAACGGCATCCGTCCAGTTAATCACATCATCTCCATCACCTGCGTTGATCGTCAGGCTGCTCATCGCGGGTGGAGGCGTAGTGAAATTGACATTAATGGTTTCAGCACCATTTGCCAAGTTGATGATGTAGTTGGTCGTGTTGGAATAGTACATGTTCTCGAACGCCGCACTCTCAATTCCGAGTGTCTTGTCCAACGTATTGGGGTCGTCTATGCCATCTACGATATCAACAGTAATTCCCGCGAAACCCGTTAAGTTGACAATCGAGTTCACCAAGACGGAGTTGATCCAGACTGGAACAAGGTTTCTGAACTCAACGGAGAACGCGCCGGGACCACCCGTAAAGTCAATTGTACCATCGCCCACACTGCCGGGGACAGGCGTGTAGGTAGACGTATCGTAGTTACCGCCGTTAATGGTCAGGCCGTCGTTCCCCACGCCACCATCGAACACAAAGTCAGGGTTGGGGCCTGTGCCAAGGTTCATGGTGAAGGTGTCATCACCGGACGTTCCAGCAATTTCAATAGCATCAACCGAACTCAAAGGTGCACGGAAGATCTCGTTGCCATTCCCGTCCCGGATCACAATGTCAGTGCCATCAATCTCAGATGAGCCAGCGTTCCCACCAACAGGCGGCGGTACATCGACGGTCACGGTTGCAGGTGTACTTCCGTCGATCAGCGTAACTTGATAGTCTTCCACTTCGCCATCGGCTGTAAAGCCAGTGGGCAGAAGACCGCTTGCTGAGCTAAGGCGGAACCGGGCAAATCTTGTTCCTGCGGAGCCTGTAGTAGACTGATCGGGAACGTCAAAAGAAACGATGTTGGTGCCAGCAGCCACAGCCACGTTGGTCGCAACCTGCTCACCCGCATCAAGCCAACTGCCATTGCCGTTGAAGTCAATCCATGCGTTTAGCACGCCAGTTCCAGAGGCTTCAACAATTGCCGAAGACGATGAGGTGCCATCACCAGCGCCTTTTGTGATGAGGGAGTTGATCGTAACGCCATCTTCGTCGTCGGTCCCTGTACCATCATCGCCATCTGAAGCACTAAGACCTGCGTCCGCCGAAGGGTTGCCATCTGCTTCGCCATCGACGGTGGCACCCAAACGAAGGGTGTTAGATACCCAGTGCTGTGCGCCTGAACTTGCCAACAAGGTAGGGAAATTGGGGTCTGGGGCGTCGCCAAAGTCTGAAGGCACGTACACCAGCGAATTTGGATCACTCGTACCAGAAAGCGCATTTGATTGATCGCAGAAATATGCCGTTCCTGAGACGGTGCCTTGGAGTTGGTTGGTGCTGATGAATGGCTCTAAAACAGACTCATTCACGACACCAGCTACACTGGCAACATTTACGATGAGCGTGCCAACGGTAGCGCAATTAAAGTTTGTTTTAGCTTCATTAACCGTACTATTCAACGCCCAAATAGAAATACCACCAGACATGGTATTGTAGGTGTTGCTGGACATTGAGATACCCGATGCTGGCATCGCTCCGCTCATGTTGCCCTTAACAGAAACACCAACACCACGCTGGACCGTCCCGTTGCGGTCTCCATCAGCGGTGCCGCTGATTGCGTTGTTGGAAACAGTCGCGCCAGCACCAGCAGATCCGCCAGCCACCTCGTCAAGTGAGATACCAATCCCACGCGAAACATTCGTTCCGCCGTAGGTCGCACCACCAAGGCCGGAGATGTTGTTACAATTAATCGCAATCCCCGATGAGGTAAATCGAGTTGGATTACTTCCTTGGACATCTGTTACGATGATCCCAAAAGCTGAGACTGATGCATCGCCGGATGGGGTGGATGGACCACGCTGCATGCCAGAGATGATATTGTTGGCAACAGTGACGTTGGAAAGCGAGCCTGCATCAGCATTGATGAAGACACCTCGGTTCGTTCCATTGTTTCCAGTGATGGAGAAACCATCGAGCGTAACGCCACTCGCGGTAATCTCAACACCAGTGAAATTGCCACTGGCATCGATGACGGTCTCTGAGCCCGATCGACCCACAGCACAAACGCCGCTTTGCGAGCCGTTTACTGTCAAGGCTTTGTTGACAACTACGGCCTCGGCGTAAGGGCCGCCGGATACTGCGATGATGTCACCGGGTGAGGCGGCATCAATTGCAGCCTGAATGGTACAGTAAGGGGTACCAGTGATATCACTACATGTGACACTGTTGTTAACCGACAACGTCGTCTGCGCGTAGACAGACGGCAGTGCGGCGAACAACAACCCTAAGAGGGAAATTGTAAGTTTGGCGCGCATGGCGAGGAGCTCCCGTGAGAGTATGGCGATGTAAGGAACGTGGATGCAGCAAGCCCTCTGGGGAAAGCTGTTGTGCTACATCATGTGCGACCATTGGTGGTTCTGGCAAAAGTATACAATGGCACGAACATATTAAACGGACTCGTTTCTGAGATTTGCGCTTAATACGTAGTTTTTTTTTCGATCCCCCAACTTTTTGTGCAAATAGCGGATTTCGTTCGGGAATCGATGAAAAAACCGGCTTGGCTGTCCCGTATTCATTGCCATTGTAGGGTGATTCACATGGTCTACATAGTAGAATGTGCATGACAGATCTACGAATGCAGTCTAACGATGCGGAATCAGACCTGAAAAAGCAATCCGAAAGCAACCCACAACAATAGGGACGGCTTACAATCCGTAGATCAGGTCTCGATAATAGCTTTTTCAGCCATCGCTCGGCCGGATACCGTAAGTATAAGAAAACCTCTGTGCTCTTTTACCAGTTGCGCTTCTACAGCGCGGGAAATGACGCCTGCTGCAAAATCCGGTGTCCACTGCAAGTGCTCTTCAAGGTGCACCGCACGGTTTTCTCGACGTGCTTCGGGTTTGCCTTCGTGTTGGTGCAGGTGGATGGTCAGCATGCGTAGGGCAAACTGCCACCGCCACGTCCTGCGGCGACGTGCATGGGCCAGAAGGCCGTGTTGTGGCGAACCCAACCAAGCGACAGTAAAGAGTACGCCAGTAGTTGTTGCCATCGCACCGGCAATCGACACGTCGAGGAAAAAGGCCAACGCGTAGCCTGAGGCTGCTGCGAGCACGGCTAGTACGACACTTAGGAACAGCATGGTATGCAGCCGCTCGGTCAGCAGATAGGCCGTAGCCGGTGGGCCGATCATGAGGGCAACTACTAGAATGGAACCCACGGCATCGAAGGCACCCACGGCTGTAACCGAAACCAACAGCATGAGCGCATAGTGAAGGATGAGGGGGGAGAATCCAAGTGCAGATGCTAAGGCAGCGTCGAATGTAGTGAGTTGGAGTTCTTTGTAGAATACGGCGATGAAGCCAACGTTGAGCAAAAAGATGACGCCCATCACCCATAGCGCTTTGGGGCCTAGATCCATGCCGAGCCAAAGAAGCCGATCGAATGGAGCAAAGGCCAACTCACCTAAGAGCACGGCGTCGATGTCGAGGTGAACATCGCCAGCGTAGCGTGCAATGAGGACAACACCGATGCTGAACATCAGTGGAAAGACGAGGCCGATGGCGGCGTCTTCTTTGACGAGGCGTGTTCGGTGGAGCAACTCTACCAAGACAACCGTCAGGCCCCCAGTCAAGGTTGCAGCGATGATGAGCAGGGGGGCATTCAAATCCTCAGTCAGAAAGAAGGCGACGACGATGCCCGGAAGGATTGCATGACTGATGGCGTCGCTCATCATCGCCATCTTGCGCAGCACCAAGAAGACGCCTGGCAGCGCACATGCAGCAGCCACAACCATCGCAATGAGGACTATTTCGATCTGTGCGATACTCACGATGGTTGATCGTCCTCATGATTGACCTTCGGAGTGAATTCGGTGTGGTCAGAAGGAAAAGGTACGTTTTGGCGAAGCACAATCTCGGCTCGGTTTGCCCCCGCCGTAGTCAGCGACCAATGATGTGTGTCAACCTGATTGACTAAACCTTGTTGTTTTAGTCGGCCAAGGTTGTGTTCGGTTGAACCCAAGGTCTTGTTCATTAGGTCGAGGACTGAACGGTGGTGTGGGTGAAATCGGTCTTGATGCTGTAGCGAGAGGACGTACAAGTCGAGCAAGACAGCTTCCAATCGCAACCGGCGGCTGTTGCTGCGATTGCGGAACCATTGAAAAAGGAGTCCTCGGTTGGGCGCAAAGAGCAGGGAGATCACAACAAAAATGCTTACACAGATGACGATCATCGGCCCGGTTGGCAGGGCTGCCTGTTGGCTGCTAAGCACCGCACCGCTGATGCCACCGATCGCGCCAAAAAGTGCGCTGAGTAACGTCATGCGTCCTAGCCGATTGGTCCATTGGCGTGCAGCGGCGGCAGGAGCAATCAAGAGCGCGCTCATGAGAATTACGCCAACCATTTGCAATCCGATGACGATAGCAATGACCAACATGGTCGTTAGCAATACATCGACCCGGTTCATCCGAAAGCCGATGGTGCGGCCAAATTCGGCGTCGAAGGCAAGCAATGTGAAGGTGTTCCAGCCGGCTGCAAGGACGAGCAGAAGCACGGCGCCCACGCTAACCATGATGAGCAGATCTTGTTGGAGCAAGGCGGCGGCTTGGCCGAAGAGATACGATTCCAGCCCTGCTTGGTTGGCATTGGGTTGCCGCTGAATGAACGTCAGGAGCATGAGGCCGAAGCCGAAGAAGACGGCTAGGACTAGACCGAGGGCACTCTCGTATTTGACGCGTGTGGTGCGTGTAATCGCCATCACAGCCAAGGTTGCGATCCATCCTGCCAAGGCTGCGCCGATTAGTAGGATGAGTGACGTTTTGGTACCCGTCAAAAGAAATGCGAGCGCGATGCCCGGTAGGGCCGCGTGCGCCATCGCGTCGCCTACTAAGCTCTGGCCGCGTAATACGGCAAAGCTTCCGAGCGCGCCACACACCAGCCCCAGCATCCCGGCTCCCAAGGCGACCGTACGCATCGTGTAGTCCGCAGCAAGCTGAACGAGCCAATCCATAGGGTTTCGTTAGTGCGCGTTGGTAGTCATGGCTTGTTTTAAAAAGCCAATCCGCCCACCGTAGGTCGTTCGCAG
>CAYYHN010000103.1:5170-8742 GCA_964471245.1 uncultured Rhodothermaceae bacterium
TGGTCTTCCGTAAAGACATCATCGACAGCACCCGCAGCGATGCGGCGGACGTTGAGTAGCATTACACTGTCGAAGTATTCAGGGACAGTTTGCAAATCATGATGTACCACAATCACTGTCTTGCCCGCTTCGCGTAGCTTCCGAAGCAACGCGATGATCGCACGTTCGGTCGTGGCGTCGACGCCTTGGAACGGTTCATCCATGAAGTAGACATCGGCTTGTTGCACCAACGCGCGGGCTAAGAATACACGCTGCTGCTGGCCACCTGAAAGCTGGCTGATCTGTCGAGCCGCGAACGGCAACATGCCCACTTGGTCGAGTGCCGTTTCCGCGGCCTCGCGCTCTTTGCGCCCCGGTCGCTTCAACCATCCGAGCTTGCCGTACAGTCCCATCACGACGACATCTAGGACACTGGCAGGGAAGTCCCAGTCTACCGATCCTCGCTGCGGCACATATGCTACCCGGTGCCGCTGTCGTTTGTACGGCTGCCCGTAAATCAAGACTTGCCCCGCTGCTTTGTGGACGAGTCCCAAGACGGCCTTGATGAACGTCGTCTTCCCCGCACCATTGGGCCCTACGATTGCCATCAACACACTATCCGGCACCGTCAGGTCGATGTCCCACAGCACGGGCTTATCTAAGTACGCCACCGTCAAGTCGCGGACAACAAGTGCAGGAGGGAGGGCTCCATCTTGGCGCAGGATGTCGGTCATAAAGTGCTCGGATTTGATTGCAAGGCTTCGATGATCGTGCGCATGTTGTGGCGGTACATGCCGATGTAAGTAGCTTCCGGCGTTCCCGGCGTTCCCAAAGCGTCGCCATAAAGCGTGCCCCCAATGGCAACCGACTGGCCGCGTGCTTCAACGGCTTCCTGAACCGCTTCTAATCCTCGCGTGGAAATGGACGATTCCACAAAAATCGCAGGGACTTGCTTGGTTACAATAAATTCGACCAGTTCTTGAACATCGCCCGTTCCTGCTTCGATAGCTGTGGAGAGGCCTTGCAGACCACGCACATCGAACGAATAGCTGCGCCCAAAGTAGCCGAAGGCATCGTGCGAGGTGATTAGGATGCGCCGTTCTTCTGGGAGTGTTTCGGCGAGGGCTGCGAGCTCTTGTTCAAGCGAAACGAGCGACGAATCGAAGGCTTGCACGCGATCGGCATATGCTGTTGCTTGGTCAGGGTCGGCAGTTTGGAGCTGTGCCGAAATAAAAGAGGCAGCCTTGCGCCATAAGGCAATATCAAGCCAGATGTGTGGGTCGTATGAGCCCGTGAAATCTGATGAGGCGAGCAATGCATCTTCATCAATCGCTTCCGCAAGGGCGTGAATGCTAACGCCGCGTTGTTGCATTTGCTCGAACACCTCGGTCATCTTGCCTTCGAGGTGGAGACCATTGTAGAAGATGAGGTCGGCGTTAAACATGCGCGTGACATCGCCTTCGCTGGCTTTGTAGAGATGCGGATCTACGCCAGGACCCATCAAGCTCGTAACCGTGGCATCTGGTCCGGCAACTTGCTGGACAAGGTCTGCGACTAAACTTGTCGTCGCAACAATGTTCAGGCCGTCCGTATGATCCGAGGTCTGCTGAGAAGCACAACTCACTATCAGGCCGAGTACAAAAAAGAAGGACAACCCTAAGGTGATCCTAGTAATTCGGTCGGTTACCGTTGAGCTTGCAGAAGCTAGTTTGGCCAATGGAATTGAAAGTAAGTAATGGTTAAGTACAAAGCGTGCGCAAATGGTACGGATTAGTTTAAAATTAGCCAAGGCTAAAAATCAAATGGGCTATAAAAAAAGCGCGTCCGACGTGTGTAAAGCGGACGCGCTTAAGGGTGAGCATCAACGCGATTAGGGCGCTTCGCGTTGCAGGAAAATGCTTTGGTCGCCAACAGGCACGATCCCACCATTGGTCAACTCAGCCTCGATGTAGACTTGGTACCGAACCTGAGGTGTAAAATCCGAGTGGTTAAGCAATATAGAGGCAGACGTTGCTTGGCGCGAAAAAGCTAAGGATGGAGCGTCCATGTCGGTGGCATCATAGAACGTAATCGAGTACGCCGTGATGTCGAGATCGAGAGCGGGCCACGTTAATTCAGTGGAGCCCTCATGTGCTAACTTGTACTCAAGCGGAGCAGCCTGTCCACTGCGAATCGTGGGGCTAAAGACCAGCATATCTTGCTCTTCGAGCAGCGTACGTTCTTCGGCGGTTGGAGCGTAAGCGATAGACGGGGCAGGGTCCGTCTGGGTTAAGCTTGGAATAGTTGCAAGGCCGAGTATGACAACGGTTGCAAAAGCAAGCGCCCAACGTCGTTCGCGCGTACCTAGTAGCGTCTCTGTTACCGAAGCAAATTGCCTTTTTAGCCGAAGAACAAGCGATACCCAACGTGTTTGCGTTGTCTTCGCGCGAACAAGTGCGAGGGCTTCCGCAGGCGTTTGAAAGCGTGGGCCTGTCGGGAGAGCAAGCTCCTGTTTCGCATTGGCGAAATGCAAATAAGCTTGTAGCGATGCACCGATATGCTCGTTCATGTTCATCGATGCATCTTCCTGTTGCTGCTCGATGAGGGCCGCAAGTTCCATTTCATCAAGCAATTCGTCTTGCGAAGTAAGCGCATCGTTAGCTGCGTTGGTCACCAGCATGTCCTTGCCGACGGCCTGCATAGCACGGATGCTCGCGAGGCGCTCATGTGCGTCGTTGGCGTACTGGAAGTGATTTGCAATGACTTCTTGAACCGGACGATCGAAGCCGCCTTGCAGGTAGCGCGCAACGTCGCCGAACGACATGGCGTCGAGCGAAGAGGGGCGGTTCGGTTGGTGCTGTTCGTGCTGATTATCCATGTCAGTCCATATTTGAAGCGCGTCGTTCTGTTTCGGCATGGGGAGGCATCGGGGCAATGCCCATATTTTTTAACATGGCCTTGAGGCCTTTTTCCGATACAGAACGAGCCGAGGGCGCATCCCGTTCGAGCCAGTTGCTAGCGTCACGCAGCAAGGCTGGATGGGTGTCCTGGAGTTGCTTGCCCAGCTTGTTCAGAATTGCGTCTACCGATTGGTAGATCGTGTGAATGGTTATGTTGTTGTTGCGAGGGCGAACAGGAAGCTCAATGTTAAGGGAGAGGCATTGAGCGAGGATCGTTTTGGCGTCGAGTTCTTTGTCGAACACCATATCCAAAAGGATCTGTTGAGGTGTAGGTAATTCACGAATAAGCCCGCAGATGGCTTCCCAAATGCGATCCACCGTTTGCTGAATGGGGAGAGCTTGCGGTTTGAGGCTCGATGCAGCCGTCCGCTCCGTGTGCTCATCGATGGCACCTTCAGGATCCCGAAGGATCATGTGTAGGTTGCCATTCGCCATCAGTGCATGCGTCACACGGCTTTGCGCGCGTTCGGTGTCTTCCACGCTGAGTCCGGTATTGCGGGCGATGGTTTCCGTGGGGCGTTGCATCACCATCTGCTCGAATACACGGTGGTCTTGCACGTCGAGCCGTTTGATCTCCTCCGGGATGGTGATTTGATCAATACGGAGCTTGCGTCGGTGCCGGATCCAGTCCGTGCGGAGGTGGCCGTGCATCAC
>CAYYHN010000103.1:8752-9643 GCA_964471245.1 uncultured Rhodothermaceae bacterium
TGCCACGAACGTCTCCAGCTTGGCGCGGCCATCGTAGTGCTTCAGCTTGCCTGTTTTCTTCTTCCGATTGAACAAGTAATCGAACGTGAAGGCGTAGATCTCCAACCCATCATCACAGCTCGGGCGAGTATCCGAGGCGGGCTTGACGCCGCCTTCTGCTAAGGCATGGAAGACACAATGCACACCCCCATTTCGGTGTGGACAAGCTTCGTAGCATAGCTGCCATGAGCGTCGCCAAACGCGATCGGAAAACTGATCGACAAACCGATTCCAAGCAACATCATCCCCTGCCTGAATGCGGCGGACCCAGGCAAGATCCAGATTATGCTTGGCACCAGTCGGCATCGGAGTGTAGAATGTGAGTTGGAGAAAGGAAGCTTATCAGCGATTGCAAGGGAAGGGACGGCAAGAAGTTGCCATTTTAGGTTTTTGCCTAGGATTATGTGCACTTCCTTCAATCTTAAAATAAACTTCCGCACATAATTATTGGCTCAAAGAACGTAGTAAGACCTCGAAATCGAGCGCACCCCAGCCTCCATCGTTCGTTTTGTTGGTCCCATTTACCGTAAACTGTTGCAGGTACGCTGTGGCTTGCTCCGTCGTCCACGATGGGAAGCGAGAGAAAACCAACGTATATGCACTTGCAATGCGAGGTGCCGCAAACGAGGTGCCTTCGATGATTTCATTGCCAACCTGTGTAGCACCGCTCGCCATAAAATCGGGCCGAATACGGCTATCGTTGGTCGGACCTTGGGAGCGATGGAGGTAATCGATAGCGCTGACTGGCACGACCGAGCTTGAAGCCGTCGTCGAGAAGCCACCTGCCAAGCTACTCGATGGCATGGCTTCTGGTTCAGCGCCTACCGGGGGTGGATACATGTACAGCTCAAG
>CAYYHN010000104.1:0-9602 GCA_964471245.1 uncultured Rhodothermaceae bacterium
CTGCGGTTAGCAAGGCGGACGTACTCCTCGACCAACACATTCAAATCCGTTTGCTTGCGTGCACTGCGTTGAGGTTGCGCATGTTGCATCATCGCTTGGACGATCGCATCAGCACGCCGCCCGTGTGCTTCGATCTTTTGTGCATTCATGGCCAGATTCGCCAGCAGTTCCATGCGCTCTTCCACGTCAAGGTCATCTGCATCTTCCTGCAACTCCTCGGCTACGTCGCGGCTCAGGGCAGCAAAATTGTTGATGAAGTTGAGCGGATTCTTAAGTTCGTGCGCAATGCCAGCCGTCAAGCGCCCAAGCGATGCCATCTTTGCCTGCTGTATGAGTTGGGCCTGTGTTGCCTTCAGATCTGCCAAAGACTGGTGCAGATCAGCGGTGCGCTGCGCCACCTCGCGCTCGAGTTGGCGGGTACGTGCGCGGAGGGCGTCAATGAGCGTGTCGCCGGGTGCTTGCGAATTGTCAGGCAATGAGAAGTGGAAATAGCGAATGGTCCATGCCCCTGCCTGCTTATCGAGCACGACGGTGAAACGCGGATCAACCACGTGCTGGGTACCATCAACCTCAACCACGGAATGGATTTGGCCATCGATGAGTGCCAAGTCGGGCCGGAGGTAATCCGTCCGGAAAAACTTCATCGTTATCGTACCGGCCTCCAGTGAGCTGTCTCGCTCACGCTTGAAGATGGTGCGCACGTCCTCTGTATTGGCATACACATCGCTTGGACCTGTACCCAGCCCCGTAAATGCAGGAGCGAGGCAGGCCACGGCGATATCGATAGCCGCATCGCCGGGCGTTTGCCACGCCTCGAAAAACGCCATGAGTGTAGCCTCCGCGCTGTTTGCGGCTACGTGGTGCGCCTCGCTGTGGTCATCTGGAGATGGCTTCATATGCTGACTGCTCAATTTACGCTTGATTGCCATAGGGAAGGCCTATGGTAAACATGGCTCCATCACCGGGCGCGCTTTCTACCATCATCGTCCCGCCGTGGCCTTGTGTGACGATGTCGTAGCTCAGGCTCAGCCCCAAACCGGTTCCTTGCCCGGTCGGCTTCGTGGTGAAGAATGGCTCGAAGATCTTAGCCTGCACATCTTCCGGGATGCCCGGCCCGTTGTCTGCTACACGAATCACGACCTGCCCACCCTTGCCCATTGTTGAGATGGTGACGCGCGGCGTGGTTCTATTAGCGATGGCATCAAAAGCGTTACTCAGCACATTCAAGATGACACGTCCAATTTCTTGAGGTGCCCATACCGCCTCCCTCACGGATTCGTCGAAGTCCGTTACAAGCTCTACGTGAAACTCGGCGTGTCTGGCCCGTCGACCATGATAGGCAAGGTTAACGTATTCCTCCACCAGCGCATTGATAGCAACTCGTTTCTTGTCGCTAGGCCCGCTCGCTGCATGAGCCATCATCGATCGAATGATCCCATCAGCCCGCTGGCTGTGCTGCTCAATTTTATGGGCATTAAGGCGAAGATCATCAAGGAGGTCATCCACCTCTGCGACGCGTAGGTCAGGCGCTTCGGCCCGCTCTTCGTCGACCTCATTGACAATGTCGCGTGAGAGTGCAGCGAAGTTTTTAATGAAATTAAGCGGGTTCTTGAGTTCGTGTGCAATCCCGGCGGTAAGGCTCCCAAGCGAAGCCAACTTCTCGGACTGTACCAACTGCCGCTGTGTTGCTTTCAGATGAGTAAGCGATGCCTCAACCTCTGCCGTACGTTCAGCAACCCGCATTTCGAGCGTGGCGTTGATTGAACGTAGCTCGTTCGTGCGCACAGCAAGTCTACGTATGTTCTCCCGGAATCTAAACTGCAGAAGATATACGAGCGCAAATACCAAGACGAGGAAGCCGAATGGAGAGATCGATGGCTGATTGGGGTTCACGCCAAGTCCTAAAAAGACCGTGTCGTGTATGCCCAAGACGATCAGAACGAGAAACATCCCGCCGAAGACCCGCGCCTCATAGCTTCCTTGGCGAACCTCAGCAATGACCACGCCCACCATGACGACCATACTCAGGCCAAAAAGCAGGAAAAATACGAAGAACAGCTCGGGGATGATGATGAGGCCAGCGATGTCAAGCCCGTAGGCACTTAATGCAAAGACTAGATGGACTCCAGCAAGCCATCGGATAATGTGGCGCGGCCCTTCCCCAATCACTTCACTGAAGAAAGTGAGTAAGCCGACAGGCATGAATATTGCCGCTACGGAAGCAAAATAGAGGACAACGGGATACGGAAAGAGCACGCGTATCAGGGTGGAATCTGTAATATAGTTGGCTCCTATCGTGAGCGTTAGGAGCACAAACGCAGCAACGGGCAGGACTTCGCTTCGATGGCGGAGAAAAAGCAGGATCAACACCGCACCTAAGCCACTCGTAAAAACGAGGACCCCGATTAAAAAAAGCTCCACATCATACAACCAAGCCGCGCGGAGTATTTCCATCGGTTTGCCTACAAAGACAGGCTTCGTAACCCCGATGAAACTTTGAGATGACGAGTACACACGTATTAGCAAACGCTCGCCCTCAGCATTAGGGGGTAAATCGATTAGATGCGCCGTAGTACTCGCATACTTCGCCCCCGTATAGGTAGCGTGCTCGTTTGCAGCAAAGATACGGAGGGTATCTACGTAGACCTCATAGTCCAGCAAGACTGTAGGAACAATGAGTGCAGCATCTGCGGGGAGTTGCTCGGGAAGTTGGGTTCGAAACCAGATCAAATTCGCTTCGCGCGGGCTTGGCTGGAAGAGGCTGGTGGCCTGCCGCCATGCATCGGGCGCTAGCGGCCACGTTACTAGAGTTCCAAGGTCTGTCGCTTGGGTGTCCCACTGGTAGCTCCACCCTGTCAACTGTTCTACATCTGTTGACTCGTCCACGGTAGGAGACCCAACGGGGAAACCACCTAACAGGTTTACCAAGCCAATACAAGCCATAAGAACTACATAGCACATGCTGTCGCCTCAAGCTTGGTAAGAGGGTAGATCGATAGGCAGGAATACGCTAAACGTTGCACCGCGACCTACCTGACTGTCCACCGTCATCGTCCCGCCGTGGCCTTGTGTGACGATGTCGTAGCTCAGGCTCAGCCCCAAACCGGTTCCTTGCCCGGTCGGCTTCGTGGTGAAGAATGGCTCGAAGATCTTAGCCTGCACATCTTCCGGGATGCCCGGCCCGTTGTCTGCTACACGAATCACGACCTGCCCACCCTCGCGCCGCATCGAGACGGTCACGCGTGGCGCTTGGGCTTCAAGAATAGCATCGAAGGCGTTGCTGAGTAGGTTCAAGATGACCCGTCCGATATCCTGTGGCACTACAGCGATTTTGCCGATAGTCTCATCTAAATCGCGCTCAATCGTGATTGTGTAGCCCGGCATCGTGGCCCGCTTGCCGTGGTAGGCCAAGTCGATGTGTTCGTTCACCAAAGCGTTGAGATCAGTTGGTACATGATCACTGCTGCCGCTACGCGCATGGGCCATCATGTTCCGCACGATGCTGTCGGCGCGCTTGCCGTGCTGGGCGATGACCGTGGCATTCTGGCGAAGATCCGCGATGATGTCGGCGGGGTCGTCCCCATCGGCAAGGGCCTCTTCGAGTTCATCGGCCAGTTCGGCGTTGACCTCGGCGAAGTTGTTGATGAAGTTGAGCGGGTTCTTGATCTCGTGCGCAATACCCGCTGTGAGTTGCCCCAGCGAGGCGAGCTTTTCTTGCTGGACGAGCCGCGCCTGCGTGGTTTGGAGTTCGTTGTGCGTCGCTTGTAAGGTGGCGTGCGTGCGTTTCAAGGTGGCGTGTGCTTTGTTCTTGTCCCGGTAGCGCATGTAGACCAACCCTGCGATGAGTACGAGCAAGACGGCCCCTCCGCCGAGCACGCCAAGCCACAGCCGTTGGATTTGTTGATTCTGGTTGAGCAATTCAATCTCTTGCGCCTGCTCGCGCGTACGAAATTGCTGCTCGACCTGTGCAAAAATGGCTTGGGTACTAAACGAGCGCAGCGAATCATCCGCCATCGAAAAAGCCTTGTAGGCCACCAATGCTTCTTGGTAGCGCCCCATGCGTTCCAGCACCTCGGCACGCGCAAAGTCCACATCAGCGGAAAAGTCGAGGATCCCAAGCGAATCGAAATACACGCCGGCCAAGTCCATCTCTTCAAGCGCCTCTTCTAAGCGGTCTTCCCCCATGTACAACGAACCGATGTTGAGATGGATGGACGCAATTTCTTGGATAAAGTTGACCTCTTGTGCGATAGGCAGGGCGCGCTCAAAATAAGGCCGTGCTTCCTCTGGGCGGCCTAAATCGAGCAGAAAACCACCAATTGTGTTAAGCGTGATGGCGAGATCCTCGTTGCTGCCGAGGATTTCCTCAAGTGCTAAGGCACGTTGGTAATACTCCAAGGCTAGTTCATTTTCATCCAACTGCTCATAGACGAGCCCGATGCTATGGATGGCATCCGCGACGCCTCCGAGGTAATCGACAACCGTCCACGCATCGAGGGCGCGCTGGTAAAAGTTGAGGGCTTCATCCGTGCGCCCGATGTTATCGTACAGGTTGCCGAGTTCATTGAGCACGGCACCAATGTTCGCGAGATGCCCTTCGGTCGTGTAGAGATCGGCGGAGCGGGTATAGGCCACAAGCGCGCTATCGTAGACGGCCCGCTCGTAGTAGGCTGCTCCGAGGAATAGGCTGCTTTCGGCGATGCCGTCACGATCGCCCATCGCCTCGAAGGCACGGAGTGCGCGCGTGTAGTCGGCCCCCGCAAGAGCGTGCGCTTCGTCATCTTCATGTATATGCCCCAACTGCATGTAGGTGCGTGCCACACCAATCGTATCGGCTTGCTGCTCGTACGCAGCCAAGACGGCTTCGAACGGCTCCTGCGCGGCCTCGGGGCTGTCCCAGACGAAGACAAGCCGTGCCTCCAAAAAGTCGACGTCGGTTCGGGCTGCTGTGTCGTACGCGTCGGCCCACTGGCGCAGCATCGCCATAGAGGCCTCCATCGAATCAGGCTCCTCAAACGACTCGCCTGCCCGCGCCATCCAGTAATACAGCTCCGGCAGAAGGGGCGAGGTAGGGGCCAATAGAGCGTGGGCTTCCCATCCGTAGGTTCGTGCTTGCTCGGGCTCGTATGGATAGTGAAACTGTACGAGGTCGACGAGCAACGCAGCCCGTTCTGGGCCAACTGCTTCATCCAAACGCGCTTCAAGGCGTTCCTGCGCCGTCTGTGCATAGCTCATCTGCACCATCACTAGACAGAGCAGCACGCCGAACGCACGACGTAGGTAGACTCGGAAGAAGCGATTACACATAGGCCTTTATGCTGTCCAGTTGGATTCGTGTCATCTCGATGGCGTGTTACACCGGCAAACTCACTTCAAATAGGGCTCCGCCGTCCGCCGAAACGCCCGCGTCCATAGTGCCCCCATGCCCAAGCGTCACAATCTCATAGGAAAGCGACAAGCCCAGCCCCGTACCATGGCCGGTTGGCTTCGTCGTAAAGAATGGCTCAAACACTTTGGCACGTATGTCGTCTGGGATGCCCGGCCCATTGTCTGCAACACGAATCACCACGTGCCCGTCCTCGCGCATCGTTGAGACGGTTACGCGTGGCTTGGCGATCGTCTCCACGGCATCAAATGCGTTGCTGAGCAAGTTCAAGACCACGCGGCCGATGTCCTGCGGCACCAACAACACCTCACCCACGGCAGCATCCATGCCACGTTCGATTGCCACGGTGTAGCCGGGCGTGGTGGCCCGCTTGCCGTGGTAGGCGAGGTCCACGTGTTCATTCACCAAAGCGTTGAGGTCCACCTGCTGCTTCTCGCCGCTCCCGCTGTGGGCGTGCGCCATCATGCTCTTAACGATGCCATCGGCCCGCTTGCCGTGCTGGGCGATGACGGTAGCATTTTGGCGGAGGTCGTCGATAATCTCCGTGATATCGTCGCCATTGGCGAGGGCCTCTTCAAGCTCGTCAGCGAGTTCGGCGTTGACCTCGGCGAAGTTGTTGATGAAGTTGAGCGGGTTCTTGATCTCGTGCGCGATGCCTGCGGTGAGCGCACCGAGCGACGCCATTTTCTCTTGCTGGATGAGTTGTGACTGTGTGGTCTTGAGTTGATTGTAGGCATGTTCAATCTCTCGGGCTTGGGCAAGTTCGCGCTCCCGAGCCCGCTCGCGTTCCTTGGCTATCAACTGACGCCGCTGGATACGATACACAGCAATACCACTACCAAGTGCCAAAAATCCGTAGAGGCTGTACGCCCACAGGGTGCGCCACCAGGGCGGACGAATCACTACACGGATCGACCGGCCTTCTTCGTTCCAGACGCCGTCCGGGCTGGCAGCCTTGACACGGAACAGATAGACGCCGGGGCTCAGGTTGGTGTATCGTGCCGAACGTGCGGTGCCGCCATCAATCCAAGCGTCTTCGTAGGGCTCCAGCTTATAGGCGACTGTATTCTCTTCCGGACGAGCATAGTGCAAGGCTGTAAAGTGGAACGTGAAGTCATTCTCGTCGTGAGCCAGTACAATCGTCTTGGCGACGGTCACGTCGGTGGCAAGAGGGGCATCCGGACCAATGGGCGCAGAGGCATTGAAGAGGTCGAACCCCGTCAGGGCGACTTCGGGCGGAACCGGGTTGTCGGCCATTAGAACAGGATCGACGGCATTGACTCCGCCCTGACCAGCGAAAAATAATGTCCCATCAGCACTCTTTATAGCACTAGGCGACAACGCTTCTTGCTGAAGGCCATACGCTGCACCATAGGTGCGAAATTGTGATGCATTGTCAGAGGATGTCGCTAGATCTGGATCAAAACGCACGATACCGTTACCCGTCCCGAGCCATAGCTTGCCGGCATCATCTTCGGTGATGCTCACGATAATATTGCTGGGCAATCCGTCGCGTGTGGTATACTGCCGGATAGATCCACGCTCCGGGTCGATCAGGTGGAGGCCTTTGCTCCCATCGGCCATCCAAAGACGCCCAGAACGATCTTCATACAGCGACCTAACCGACTGTGGACCTACGCGCGGATCGAAGAAGGTGGTAAACGTCTCCGTTTCTGGGTCGAACCGATTGAGCCCATTCAAAAACGTACCCACCCACAGATTGCCGTGCCGATCTTCATGGACCGTTGAGGTCAAGTTTCCTAAAAGACCTTCCTCGTTGGGTTTGTGTAGTAATGCGTCTAGCGAATCGACCTCCATCTCTGGCACACGTTGCACCTCGATGCCCCAGTGCGCTGCATATATGGGTCCAACCGCATTCCACGCAGCATAACTATGGTTCTCGTCCGAATGGTACCGGAGCCGATAGGTACCCGCTGGTACTTGTAAGATTTCTGCCTGAACGCGGTTCTTCACATTACCGCCCGCGTGGCGGTGGCCCTGCATGGGCATCTCCCATACGATATCGCCCGCCTCATCTTCAATCCACCCACGATCTGAACATTGGTTACGCAAGCATTCAGCCATGGCAACGACCAAAAGTGCGGTCGGTGCTTCCAACGAAAAGGCCTGCGTTAGATTGGCATCATCGCCAACTTGGAGCAGAGCAGCAACACGGTCCCCATCCGCTGCACGTGCCCTTAGCACCTCGTACAGATCTGGATGATAACTGCCACCCTCCAATGTCCTATAGTTCTTTACCTCCCCCGTTTGCGGGTCGAGGCGTGTCAAGCCATCACCCGCAATCCAAAGCGTACCATCTCGAGCCACGGTAAGCGCAGATAAGTCGATGGAACTTGTGATGCTTTGATTTAATGAGGTGAAGCGACCGGTCGTCCGGTCCATCAACTGAAGACCCCCGGAGGTCTTCACCCAGAATTGTCCCTCCTGATCCTCTACCATGCCATTTACCCACCCCGCCAAGGACTGGGGATCGTCTGGGCGATGGCGATAATGCGTGTATTGCCCTGTTGTGCGATCCCAGCGATCCAGGCCGGCTTCGGTACCGATCCACAAGATTCCTGGCTCGGAAGGGGGTTCATAGACAACAAAAACGCGACGGTGACTGGGACTATTGGGATCATCCGGAACGTGCGTGTACAAGGGAAACCGGGGCCGCGTGTCCAATTTATTAACCCCTTGCATACCCGAACCGACCCAAATGGTACCGGATCGATCCCGCAAGAATGAGAATGGAAACCGACTTAGGCTGGTTGGGTCATCAGGATCATGCACGATATACGTAAAAGACTCGGTTGCCTTGTCATAGTAATGGAGTGCTGTCTCTTGGTCACCCGAGTCTCGACTAAGGAACCAGATCCCAGCCTGATCTTCGGCAATGGGGTAGAGGTAGTCTTCTCTGGGTGCACCGGGTCGCTCTCGATCCGTCAGGAAATGCTTGAAGGACGTCGTTCGGGGATCGTATCGACTAAGACCAAGATCCGTAGAAAGCCAAAGGGCACCGCTCAGGTCTTCATAGACAGAAAAGACGATGTCTGAAGCAGGGCTTTGTGGATTGTTTGGGTCGTGGCGATAGTGCGTAAAGATCTCTGTATTAGGATCAAACTGGCTTAGTCCGCCTGAAATAGTACCAATCCAATAGTTCCCCTCACGATCATGGACAACCGACCGGACATCATTGCTACCCAAGCTATTGGGGTTATTGGCATCATGCTGATACGCCTTGAACGTCTGGGTGTCCGGATTATATCGGTTCAACCCGCCTTGGAGCGTACCAACCCAGATAGTACCCGCATCATCTTCCAGAAATGCCGCCATCACATGCGAAAAACTCATAGGGAAGACCGCAATCAAATCATGGCTAATGGTGCCCGGCACATCCGGGTTATGGCGTAGGCGGGTGAACAAAGGCGGGGCGTTTGTTGCGGAGGATGCCCCTGTTCGATTTTCCAACGCAGCACGATTGAGTCGGTCAAGCTTAAAGGGCGGACGCTGCCCCCCTACCCCAACCCAGATGTTGCCCTGCCGATCTGCGTGTAAGAAGTGAATCCAGTTGCTGCTGATGCTTGTATCATCTTCAGGGTCATGTGTGTAGCTGGTGAAGCGCCCCGAAGCCCGTTCATAGTGAATGAGGCCACTCTCTATTGTGCCAATCCAGAGATCACCTATGTGGTCTTCCTCCAAAACCGTCACCACCAGTCCAGCAAAGCTGTAGGGGTCATCCGGATCCACCTCATACGTGATCATCGTCTGCCCATCGAAGCGCGCCAAACCGTTCTGGGTGCCAATCCAGATGAAGCCTAAGTGGTCCTGCAAGAGGGCTGTGCCGCTATTCTCCGGTAACCCATCGGCGACCGTGAGCTTTTCGAAGCGCGCTTGGGCGGCATCAAACGGAACAGGCACCTCACCTTGTGCCACCGTCGGCTGCGCCATCAGTTGGCTGCTTAGGCTAAGACCAAGCAGAATCAGCAGCATGACATAAGATCTTTGTTTCATCAGTACCTCATCTTGCACACTGGCTAACTAGGCTGCTTGGGTAAGCACAAGAGAAACATCGCGCCTTTGCCTTCCTCACTCTCCACGGTCATCGTCCCACCGTGCCCCTGCGTCACGATGTCATAGCTCAGGCTCAGCCCTAAGCCCGTCCCCTGCCCCGTAGGCTTCGTCGTGAAGAACGGCTCGAACACCTTCGCCTTCA
>CAYYHN010000105.1:0-3568 GCA_964471245.1 uncultured Rhodothermaceae bacterium
GGCCACATCGAACACGACGACATCGTCGCGGCCTTGCTTGCCGATGTCAACGCGTGGAATCCCGACCACGTAGCCATCAGCGGCGACCTCACGCAGCGCGCGCGCCCCAAGCAGTACGCCGACGCGATGGCGATGCTCGAGGCCTTCAACGCGCCAACGCTGGTCATTCCTGGCAATCATGATGTGTACGCGTGGTGGCACAACCCGTGGGAGCGCGTCTTCAAGCCAACAGCTTGCTATTGCCGCAGCGTCTCGCCCGATCTACTCCCACATGTTGAGACACCCAACTTAGCAATGCTTGGGATCAACTCAGCCTTTGGTCTGACGATCAAAGGCGGCTACATCCGTCGTCAAACGTTGGCCCACGTCGGGGCATTTTTTCGCAAGCAACCGATGGCGGCATTCAAGGTGCTCGTGGTGCATCATCACTTAAAAAAAATCCCTGACCTGATGCCGCATGATGTCGCCATTCGCGGGCCGCAGTTGCTGGCTTTAGCGCAGGAGGTTGGTGTCGATTTAGTGCTGTGTGGTCACCTCCACATGTCGCACATTGAGCACGTTGCAGGAGCAGACAAGCCGTTGTATATCGCGTGCGCTGGAAGTGCGACGAGCGACCGTGGGCGACGCCACCATGCCAACCGTAATTTCTATTTCCGTTTTACCATCGAAGCGGACGAGGTTCATGTGGAGGAGCGGACGTTTTCGACGGCAGCGCGGCAGTTTGAGCCCGCGCGCACATGGTCTTGGGCGCGAAGGTCGGATGTCTCTTCGGCTGGGTAATCTGACGTCTGCATTAGGTTTTCGCGCAGGCAGAAGCGTATCATCAACAAGACGCCCCTCAAACCTTTTGGAACGCTGTGCCATGCCTCGACTGCCTGTCCGTGCGCTTCGGTTGTTATGCCTAGTGGCTGCCTTGTGTGGGGCGCTTGGAAGCACCGACGCCGTCGCACAGACCTGTTCGCATTTCCTAAGCGCCTCTGATGGTTCCGACAGCAACGCAGGCACGGCACGCGGGACGCCTTGGCGCTCCGTCGAGTTCGCCTACAACAACATCCCCGACAACGCTGTCGTCTGCATATCGGCGGGCGAGTACTTCTTTGGCGACGACGCTGATGGCATCGCGCTGACATCGGACGGCCGCAGCGTCACGTTTGTGCTCGAAGCCTTTGCGGGGGCGACCGAGGTGCTGTTCACAGAGCAGCGGTTTGTAGTCGATGTCGGTAGTGGCACGGTCAATGTCGTCTCGCGGGCCAACGAGGTGCTGCTGATGGGGCAAGGCGTGCGGAACAGCAACACAGGCGCGCCAGACAACTTAAACTTCCTTCACACGGTCGAACTTCGTTCGGGACGCTTCGATGTCAGCGCTACGACGCTTCGCCTAGATGTTACCGTGGGCGTTCCCAACCTTCAAAATCCTGACAACGCGGACAAGGTGGCTCCACCTGATGCCCGCATCGAACTGGGTGCTGCCGAGGTCATTGGAACATTCGCCTACGACCCTGCGCCTCGGAGGATGGTGCTTGCTACTTCCGATGGTCGGACTGTACCAGCAGGCCTGCTTCCGCTAACCTCAAGTCAGACGACCTATGTCTTTCCTAGTGGCGCGGACCTACGCATCGCCAGCGATCTGATGCTGACTGCGGGAGTGCCTACGTTCGAAGGCAGTGCAAGGGTGCGTTTCCTTGGCAATGTAATATTGGATGGCACTACAGGCCCCTTGGCACTAAATACCTCGTTCACGGGGACTGTTTCCTTCGAACAAAGCCTCACGTTTGGGGCTACCACCCTGCCCGGACGCATCATCGACCATGCAGGGGATGGAGCGCTTGTCTTGCGGCGTGTGGCGATAGAGGGTGCTGCGAGCAATGTGTTCTCTATTGCGCAAGCTTCGGGCACTTTACAACTCGACGAACTCGATGCAGGCGGTGTCGTTGGGCTTGAACAGGCAGGGGGGGCGCTCCAGCTGGGCAACGCCAATGCTCTGCTCGTGCTTGCTGGCGGCTTTCGCGGTGAAGGCACAACCTCATTAGCAGGCGACGTTCAAATCGAAGGAACAGGGGCATCTGGCTTTATGCTGAACGGTACGGTAGCGCTTGGGCCACATACGCTGTCTTTGGCGGGTGGCACTGCGCCGCTGGTCAATACGGGCACCATCACAGCTACAAGTGGAGCGCTTCGATTGCTTGCCAATGCTAACCTCGAAGGCACCGGCAGTTTGCCGACGGCCGTAGTAGATGGCGACGGCGTACAATTATCAGTCCCAACGATCGATGGCGACTTGAGCCTTGCTTCTGGTGACCTGACGGTGGGTACGTTGCGGGTTGAGGGGGATGTCGAGGGACAGGCGGGCACAACCTTAGCAGTGACTTCAGGACACGTGCTCACCGTTGCTGAGGCGCTTACGCTTGCGGATGCTACTGTGCGGCTGGCAGGGGACGATTCGCGTATCGATATAGAAGGCGATGCACGCTTCACCAACGTGGATTTTGTAGCTACGATCGGCGAAGTTCGGCTTACTGGCACAGCGCCCCAAGCTCTCACGGTTGCAGCAAGTGGGCTGCCTAGGCTTGTTGTAGATGCCAGCGACATCACGCTAAGTGGTCTCTTGACAACGCATGCGCTTACGTTTCTTGGCGGGGTCTCCCGTATGCCACCAAATACAACGGTTGCTGTTGAAACGGACTTACGCCTTGCTGGTGGGACTCTTGCCGTTGGGAAGGGGAGTACCTTGAGGGTTGAAGGGATGGCGGCTTTTGAGTCCGGTACGTTGGAAAACGAATCGGACGTTCGCTGGAACTGGGCCGGATCTGTTCGTTGGGGAAATGTAGTGGTCCGAGGCGAAGAGCCTGTTTGGCGCTTTGAAGGTGCTGCAGCCCAAACTTTGCAAGCCGACGAGTCGCTAACGTTACGTGCGCTAGAAGTCGTTGGTGCTGAGACCAGTCTCTTGCTTATCGGCGATGTGCGTACAGTGGAGGCCTTTTCCCTTGATAGTGCAACGTGCACGCTGGGTGCAGATGCTACCTTGCGTATTAATCACGACCTGAATCTTGCAACAGGCACATTTGTGGCCGACCTGAGTAGCACAGTGGTTTTTGAAAACGATACCTCACTGCGTGGAACAGCCGCAACCCCCTTTGGTCGGTGGATAGTGGCGTTTGGGCGTGTCGTCATGCAGGATGCAGCCGAACTCATTGGGACCTTGGCGCTTGAAGGCGGTGACCTGGTCGTTGCGGCGGGGCAAGAGCTTTCTGTAGCGGCACCTGTTGAGGTGACAAGCGGAAGGCTGGTCCTCGAAGGCGATGCGCGCGCTCGTGCTGCTGCAGGCATTACGCAAAGCGGTGGTAGCATTGAGTTAAACACGGGGAGTCGTCTTGCCCTTGGTGGGGATTTGAGTCAGACCGCAGGGGTCATCGTGGCCGAAGAAGCGTCGCTGGTATTTGATGGCGGGCGTCAACAGACGTTGTCTTTAACGAGCCTTTTGTCAGTCCGCGATTTTGCGCTAGCTGCAGATGCTACTACACTTTCGTTGGCAGCGGGTACCTCAGTTCGCGTTACGGGGAGTGTGACT
>CAYYHN010000105.1:3578-9570 GCA_964471245.1 uncultured Rhodothermaceae bacterium
AATACCACATTCAACCTTGCAGACGAAGTAGTATTGTGGCACGCAGCGTCTTCGACTGTGCGCTTTCAAAACGATGGGCAATTTGTTGCTCAAGAAGGAAGCTTACGCATGGAAGGTGCTGGGCATGAACTAGCAGGTTCAGGTCGCTATGGTAGTATCACTATTGCCCTTGCTACACCAAATGATGCAGTGACGGTAGTGGGTGACACACTCCGGCTTGATGGGGTGCTGACCTTCGAGCAGGGGAATCTTGACTTGAACAGCCGAATCTTTGCTTTTGCGCCAAACGCGACCCGTCGCCACATTGTGCGCAATCTCAACGAGCGGCCAGGCGGCACGGGCGATGTCGTTGGCGGTACGTTCCTCGCCGGCAGCCCTAATACCATCAATCCCGATGGTATGCGGTACGACCTTACATACACGGGTGATTTGACCAACCTCTTCGTACCGGGCCTCGAACTCCACCCTTCTTACATGCAAAACTTCACGATTGCCGCGCGCGATCCGGTGAATACACCTGCGGTATTTGGTGTGGTGCTTCCCGAGGGGGTCGAAGTGGGGGGCGACTTTACACTTGCTTCTGGTGGGTTGCTTCGTCTCCTCAACGCACCGATGGCACTCGTCGGCGAAGGGGCGGCCCACACGGTAGGCGGGCGCATTATTGGGGCTGCCGTTCGTATGGAAGCAGGTGGGCAGGTGGATGGCTTGGGTACGGGTTACATCGAGCGATTGACCGTGGCTGCTCCCAATGAAGCGCAGGTGACGGTCGAGCAACTTGCTGCCCTCACGCACCTAGCGGTCATCAGTGGCGCCACGACACTTGCGTTGGGCACGAATGAGCTTGGCGTGTTGGGCGAGATCGAGGAGACACTTCAGCTAGACGGCGGTGTGCTCGCATTGGCATCCAATGTGATGATTGGGCCTCGAGTGGCTGGTGCGCTGACGCTTACCAATGGGGAACTTGATCTTCGGGCACATACCTTGTTTTTAGGTGACGAGGCCGTATTCGAGGCGCAGGCTACCGCTACAATCAGCACCACCCCTTTGCCTGTTACATCCGATTTGGATACGACGACCTTGCTTACAGATCCAGCCGGGTTTGTCGTCTTTTTGGGAGAGGGCGTTATCGAAGCCGCTACGGCTGTGCCACGCCTCAAGTTAGCTGCTCAGCCTACAAGCGGATCAGACAACGTCTTTCTCTCTAATGACACGCGTATTGGCGAGGCACTTGTCATTGAAAATGGAGACCTTTTCGTCGGTAGTGCAAACCTCATTGTGGAAGGCGGCGTCTGGGCCATCGATACGGATGGCGTAGCGTTTGACGAATCCAGCGATGCCATTTTTGGAGATTTTGGCAGCGAAGCGGGGGAGGTAACTATAGTTGGAAGTCTAAACCTTCTCCTTGGTGCGCCGCTTGATCTGATCTCTACTGGACTCCATATCGATGCTGCTTCTACCGACACCATTCGCTTCGCTCCTTTAGCGACAGACGTGTACGATGTGACGTTGCTCAATAAGCGTCTTCGCTTAGATGGGGGGCACCTTGCGCTTGGGCTGCACGACCTCGTGCTTCGCGGAAACGCCTCCGGGCTGCTAAGCTATACGGCAGGCTCGGTGTCTGCACATAGCCTGCCCATTGTCCCTGCAAATTGGCCGCTCAATACAGCGCAGCATTACCCCTTAGACGAGTCTGCTTTTGGTGAACTCATTGTCAGCGGTTCGGGGAATGCCAGCATGATCATGTTGGCAGATCTTACGGTGCCCAATTTCACGGTTGCAGGTGCCGTCCGCTTTCCTGATAGTACCGGTGTTCTCCAAGTGGATCGCCGCTTTGCATTTGGACAGGGGGATGCGAGCATGGTCACTGACCGTGCAGGGCAACTGGTGTTTGGTGATGGGGTGCAGGTGGTGCGGCGTGGTCGGGGGACCCTCATCCATCGTCCCCAGTTTGTGGGACGAACCGATGTGTTCTACGATCTAGACGATGGTGACCTCACTGGTAACCCAACAGGATTTGGTCCCGGTACCTTGCAAACAGGCCCTGAGTTGCCCAGCGTTTTGGGCGTGTTGATGCTGATGCCTGGGGAAGATGGTCGTTTGGCGAATACCCTACGCTTAAGTCAACCCGTTCGGGTGAGCGAGGCGTTGATTCATGTAAGTGGTGCATTCGATCTCAACGGACACACCATAACGCTTGCCGAAGACGCTGCGTTTCATTACCTCGCCATCGACCCCGATGCACGCCCGTTGGTACCTGATGAGCAACTCTCATTGTTTTCTGCAGAGGGCGCTGTTGGCGTGAATTATGTCAGCCAGTTTGAGCCTTTGATACTAAACCGCGCATTTTTGCCTTTGGGAGTGCCGATTGCTTCACTCACACTTGCATTAGGTGAACCGGAGAGCAACCGTGTGGTCAATGCCTTCATGCAGAATAGCCGCACTGTGGGGCGCTTGCATATGGCAAATGCTACAGCGGCTTCGGCATTACAATTAAATGGCAACGATCTGACAGTGGTAGACGATGTTTTTATAGAACGTGGTGTATTGCGGAGCAATGGCGCTGCGCAGATGTTTGTGGGAGGAGCGCTAGCCGTCGGGGCCTTGGCTGAACTGCGTGGAAGCATTGCACTGAATGTTACCGGAAATACCGATAATGCAGGCGTACTTGCACCTGCCAGTCTTTCATTTGCTGGGGACCTCCTCGGGCTGGGGACGTTAGATCGTTCTACCAGCCTAGAGGCCACAGGAGCAAACCAAACGATGCGCCTTTCGGGCGAAGGGCAAACCTTAGGTAACTTCGCATTGCGTCAGCAGGCAGCTGCCGGTACGTTTCCACGTTTTGTATTGGTTTCAGCTGATGGAACACCTCAGGCATTGCACATCGAAGGAATGCTTACGTTAGAGGGGGGGGTAGTACAGACGGGAAACAATGCCTTGGTGTTGGCTGCAAGCGGGCCCGGCTTTATGCGTCCTGAAGGTGTTGTGAGTCACATCGAAGGCAACTTGCGCCGTGGCGTGCAAGCTGGGCGCGCTGGTGAAGTGGCGTTTCCGGTTGGCACTGGCGATGTGTATCGACCTCTGATTCTCCGTTTTGAGGAAACCCTCTTGACAGAGGCGACATTCTCCGTGGAGCATCAGGATGAAGTACCACTTGGTGCAGTTGGTTTGCCTGCTGAAGTAGCAGGGGAGGAGGTTGCTGCTCCGCTCAATTTCTTTTGGCGTGTCACGAGCACCATCGACTTTGCGCGGTCCTTGCCCTACACCTTGCAGGTCGAGTTACCCGAAGACGAAGCTGGGGTCTTGGATGATCTCCGTTTTCTTGTGCGAAGCGGTAGCGATGTGACGGGTTCTTGGGCTGGGAAAAATGGGATCTATATATATAATGTCACAAACCGTCGTGCACTCGTCTCGCTTAGTGGGGTACGGGGCGATCTACTGCCCGAGGGGACGACCTTGGCACTTGGACGTGTAGGCGGACCCTCCGCATCCTTGGCTACCGTGCAATTCCTGAATAACTTTCCTCGCACAATGCCACTTGCACTATCACTTGGTCAAGAACAAGCATTAGGTATGGTGCCATATCGCAATGCCACGGCATTGCTTCCGTTTATCGCAAGTGAAGGCGACGATGGGTTTCTCGTATCAGGTCGTACCGAAGAGACGTTCGTGTCATTTGGGACTGTAGCTCCTGTACCTTCGACTCAAAGCCTTGCCGTACTCCATGCCGATGCTGAAGGAGGGGGGCAACTACAGTGGGTTGGCGATATGCGTGCGGTTGCTACTCAGTCCGATGCTGTCGATGTGCGACTCATCAACGGATACAGTCGTGGCGCAGTGCGTGCCGAATGGGTTGGTAGCAATGCCGAAGTGCACATGGTACAGCCCTTCAATGCGGCACCGTGGGAGACGCTACCGGCGGTAGAATTAGAATTGAGGCTGTTTGAAGAAGGCGAAAGTCAGCCGAGTGCTGTGTATACGTTCGATGCACGCGGTCTAGCTGGTGAAGCCATCACAGTGCTTGCTTCAGGGTATCCGCGCGATCTAGCCGACAGTGACGCGACCTCCAACTTAGCCGTTGTCATGCTTCAGACGGATGGTAATGTACAGCCAATAGATTTCGTGGTTGCTCGGGAGGAAGACACTGTCGTTTCTACTGTGCCGACCGCCTTTACACTGGGCGCACCATACCCCAACCCGGTAAGCGAAGCTGCTTCTCTGCCGATGGACTTGCCAATGGCGGCTTCGGTACGTGTAGAAGTCTATGATTTGTTGGGGCGCATCGTGCAACGTCAAGGTCCACATATGCGCGCAGCCGGAGCGCACCGTGTGGTACTACGCACCGAAGCACTTGCGACAGGCGCATACTTTGTGCGTGTTTTTGCACAAGCTTATGGGCAGCAGTGGCATGCTGTACAGCAAGTTGTTGTTGTGCGTTAAGGATACATCCACGAAGGCAAGTGTAGCGTATTCATGGCAGCATTTTCGCAAAACGATGCTTGACATTGTTTAAAGATGATGCAATATTAGGCCGATATGCTGTTATTGCGCGGATACCGGAAGCTTTTTTTTGAAAAGCATTGGGTATGTCGGCACCGTGCTGTGTATCACAGCAGATGGTCTGCTCCACCGCAGGCCGAAAACGTACGTTTCCCACCTCGTTTCCCCGTAAAGCGTGGCCTTTCTTTCTTGGCAACCGGGTTCTCCGGTGCGCAATATGCTACCTCCTCCGGGTGCTTCGCTAAGCCGAGCGCCACGGACCTTTGTTGTTGGTATGCAAGCTGTTCGGGATACTTGGCGGGACGATTTGTAAAACACACACGGGATGTGCTGGCTAGGCTTCTGCTTGTTCAATGCGTCTCACTTTATTTAACCCATCCATACACTAAACACAGACGACAGCCAAGGAGGCATAGTCTATGAAAACATCAAAACTGCTACAGCGTGTTGCTACAGCGTTTGGGATGTGTTTGGTGGCGTTCGCGCTCGTCGGGGGAACCTCGGCATTTGCGCAGACGACCATCTTCGTATCCTCGACGTCTGGTAGTGACGCTTTTGCAGGGACACAGGAAAACGTTGGCGGTGGTAATGGGCCGAAGCGCTCCATTAACGGTGCCAACGGGGCGATTGCGGCGATCAACGCCAATGCCGCAATCACCACGCTGGTTATCGAAGCCGGTAACTATGCGGAGAATGTGAACCTGGACCTGACCACGGCTAACCGTGCCTTGACGGTTGTCCTCCGTGCGGCTGGTGCCGACAATACGGTGGACGTCCAAGGTGGTGCTGCTGGTACGGCTAACTTTACAGTTGCTCAAAACATCACGATTGATGGCTCGAGTACGGCCAAGTTCGTCATCGTAGCGTCCAACGACGGTGCAAATGGCGAAACGGTGAACCTAGCTTCGGGCACGTTCGCTATCACCGCTGGCTCCGTTGAGGTGGCTGCTGGCGGTGTTGTCCGTGCAGCTGGCGCTACGGTTTCGGGAAGCACCTTTACGTATCTGGGTGCTGCTACGGTCAACTACGTGATTGCTGGCAATGCTTCGATCGCCGCAGGCGGTGAAATTGCACCGACGCTCGGTGGTGGTGGTCTCTTGACCGTCAACCTTCAGCGCGCTGCAGGTACAACCACCTTTGGTTCGGCTATGGCGACATTGGCGGCTATCAACCAGACAGGTGCTGGTGCTGCGTCGTTCTCTGTCACGCCTTCGTTTGCTGACGGTGCTGCTGGTGTCCAGCGTACGGCTGCTGGTAACCTGACCTTCTCGGCTGGTGTCACCTTCAACGGTTGTGAAGTCAATGGGCTGAACAACGGTTTTGCTGGTGGTACGATGACCGTTGGCGGTACCGCCAGCTTCAGCTGTGTGAGCGGTGACAACGGCAATGATATCATCAATAATATCGGTGACCTGAACCTTGCAAACGTGGCTGTTCGCGCCAACAACCAAGCTGTTGGCAACGTGAATACCTCGTACTCGGTGGACATCAATAA